>JAYVAI010000585.1:0-2360 GCA_043751075.1 Cyclobacteriaceae bacterium
AGCCCTAAAAACAACGGACTGAAGTCCGTTGTTACAAAATTGACCGAGGCTACGCCTCTTTGTTATAAAAGATGTGTGCATAGACAAGGGGCTTAAGCCTGCCTGTCCGGTAGGCAGGCCCGTGGCAATTGACAGTAAAACTTCAAGGGACTTTAGTCCCAAACACAAAACTGTGGTTACGCACGTGATGACTCAATTTTTACCCTCTCCGACATTAAACATTTTCTGGATGGGATATTTGTTGATGGAAACCTTTTGCATGGCTTTTCGCGCCAGCATTTCCACAGGAAAAACCAACAACGCAATGCTCACCTGAATGAGGAACTCAACCACGGGAGAACTTTTGATGCCAATCAAAGAATAGATGCTTATCAGGGAATAGATAGCGGTTTGTATAAACTGAATGAGCATGATAACGGTGAGCATGGTCAACACCTGGCTGAGAAACTGGTAACGCTTATCGCTCCGTGACACTCGTATGGAGACGGAGACCAAAAAACTGAACACCACAAATTCCAAGGCGTAAAACCACCAACGCTTCCAGTAGGGTGGCAGCACCTGAAAAGAAACCTGTTCTATATTGGAAACCACACCGAGCACATCTTTGGATTGCACGGCAAGTTGGTAAGTGCCGGCAGGCAAGTATGAAAAAGGGACCACGTTGTTTGTTGAAGACCAGGCCGACCAATGGGTGCCAAGCCCTTTTACCATATACCGATATTGGGTTGCGTGCACGCCAATGTATGCCGGGCGGATAAATTCAAATGAGAAGGCTCCTTCCGATTGCTCTACCAAAACCTCCTGCGTCAATTTTATTTCTTTTCCCTTCACCTCGCGAAGAAACAACGGATACAGCTCTTCGGTAGAATCCGATGGACTTCCAAACCTATACAATTGATTTTTATCGGTGATCACCCACAAGCCCCCGCTGATGTTATCGGATGCCACGTAGCGCAGGCTTGAGAAAATTCCCAGCCACTCCAATTTCATGGATTGGAATT
Source organism: Cyclobacteriaceae bacterium (assembly GCA_043751075.1). Classification (GTDB taxonomy): domain Bacteria; phylum Bacteroidota; class Bacteroidia; order Cytophagales; family Cyclobacteriaceae; genus ELB16-189. The sequence continues at coordinate 1,002 of JAYVAI010000585.1, forward strand.
TATGCTCCACCGTTCGCCATTTTGCCCCATCATAAAACCAAAAATTTCCTGCCGATGAAAAATACCTGCGGCCTCCGGAAAGAGAATCGTATTTTTCAAATCCCGATCCAGTGAACCGCTTAAACTGCCCGGAAGAAACCACATACACATCGTTGCCAAAGGCAAGCCCGAGTATTTCGTCTTGGGTAGGATTTTGTACCGGGTATTTGATTATGTCTGCGATTTGGTTATCAACAGTTTCAATTTTGAAGATTGCGGTGGTGCCACATAGCCATACGTTCTCCAAATTATCCTCAAAAATATCGCTGACATTAGTCTTTAGTGTATCCAGCAGGTGGGTCTCTTTCCATTCTTTTATTAATGGATCAAATGTTTTTACCTGCCCTGCCATGGTGCTCACTAAGACCTGGTTCATTGCGGAAGATAATCTTACATGACGCACTGGATCTTTCACAACGGGTTTTGCATTCGTACCTATTACTTCAAACAAACCACTGGCACCACCTGCCAACAAGCTCTTGTTGATTTCCAGCAACTGGGTTATTTTCCCTTGAATTGATTTTACTTTTTGATACTCAAATGTCTTTGCGGAATTGCCATCATCTTTAGCCGTTAGCAGAAACAAACCGAGGGTAGTGCCAACATATAATTTACCCTGGAATGATTGGGCACAAAGCAAGTTGCCCTGCAAACCAGCATAGGTGTCGAAGGAGCGAAATGGGATATTGGGTGCTATGCGGGTGAACCCATATTCATGCGCTGCCCACACACCTTTATTGCGGTCAGTCATTAAACTAAACACTTCATTGTCGGGCAGGCCGCTGGCGTAGTCCACTATCTCTTCCGTGGCCCCTGTTAGCACATTGATAAAAATCACACCGCCACGCAAGGTGCCCAAGGCCAACACATTTTCGGAAGCCCATACACCATCAACCAATAAATTGCGCGCAAGAAATCCCGGTTCCTGAAGCACAACTTCCTGCAAGATGCTATCCTGCAAAATAAAAACCCGGTTGCTTTGGGTGCCAATCAAAAAAGATTTTTGTGAAGGTGAAGCAATGGAAAAAATCAAATCCTTGTGAACAAAATCAACGGGAAGCAGCGTGCTGTCTTTTATTTTTAATAGCCCCTGCAATTCGGTGCGCACCACAACCGTCTCGCCCAGATTGAACGCCCCTAAGAATTTTCCGGATGCTGGTGTGTTGGTGAGCGTTGTCTCCACCAATTGTGAAGCAAGTGAGTAAACAACCAATTGATCTTCGCTGCAAAAGTATGCCTTGCCATCGTGCAAAACACCTGAAAAAATCCCCGGTATTTCGGAAGATATCTGATACGTGCGGGGGCTTTGTCGTTTGGCAC
>JAYVAI010000586.1:0-6106 GCA_043751075.1 Cyclobacteriaceae bacterium
ACCTATCAGGTTACTGCCGAGTCTCTTTTTCTTAATAAACTGAGCGACCAACTCAATAAAGCTTTTCTGGTATCGGGCCTGCTGGGCATTGTCACCACGGTGGTGTTCTCATTTTTTCAGAACCGCATTCGGTTTATTGTACTGTCAATTGCCAGCATAGGCATCATCATCGCCTGCACGCTTAGTCTATATTTTTTCTATCACTCCGGGGTTCAACATATACAAAACACCACCTTGTTTTTTATGTACTGCCTCATTGGCCCCATCACGGCACTTGTGCTGTTATGCTATTGGGGCATTTTCGGGAGGCTATTTAATTTTAAGCAATCCAAGAGGATCATCGGTTGGATCGATGCCGGGCAATTGATAGCCATTATAGCCGCCAACTTTCTGATACCATTAACGACAAGCCTCTTTCCCGACACATCCGATTATTTGTGGGTCTGCAACATCAGCATTGTGTGCGCACTTATCTGCCTGATTATTATTTCAATAAAATTTGATTTGGTACGGGTAAGCACAGACGCAGATGTGAAAGAGAACACGAGGTATGGCAAAATATTTAAGGACAAATATGTGCTGTTGTTGAGTTTGTTCCTGATCACCTCTATGGTGACATTTATTTTCAATCAGTTCACGTTTCAAACCCTCCTCAACAAAGAATATCCCAATCAACGTGACCTCACCAACTTCCTGGCTTATTTCAATGGGGCAATTTATGCGTTGAGTTTGTTCATGCAGATTTTTGTAAATGATAAAATATTAGGCACGTATGGAATCCGGATTTCGCTATTTGTTTTGCCTGCGGTGCTGGCCATCATGGCTTTTGGATCCGTGTTCTCAGGTGCTTTTTTTGGTTACAGTTTGGAAGAAAACCCACAAACGTTTATTTACTTCTTTCTTTTTGTTGCCCTTACCAGGCTGTTCAATATCATGCTTCGCGATTCCCTCGAAAACCCGGTATATAAACTGTTGTTTATTCCGATCGACAGCCGATACCGTTTTGGCATTCAGGCAAAAGTGGAAGGTGTTGTGAACGAAACCGGAAGATTGATTGCCGGAGTTTTTATTTTTCTTTTTGCTTTAATCCCCTTCTTTACTTTGTTATGGATTCCGGTAATTGTGTTAGGGCTGTTGGTTCTTTACTTTTTGGTCACCAACAATCTTTATGCGGAGTACAAAAATAAAATCCGGTCCAAGTTGGAGAATACCGGACTGGACGGCACGGGCAATCGCGATGTGCTGGAGGTTGGTTTCTCGCGGATCATCTCGCGGTTGGAGACTAATTTGGGATTTCAAGCGTACAAGGCTGTGTTTTCATTCAAGCTCTTGGAAAAATTAAATCCATCCAAAGTAGGGGTTTGGATAAATACATTAATGAGGAGCCCGGATGGAAAAGCGCGCGAGTATGCCCAGCGAAAAATGAACGAGATCAAGGGGCTCTCGGTGTCAGAGAATTATGTTATACGCATGGACGTCAAGCGCACCAAATCCGAGGGTAGAAATATTATTTCTAAAAGCGATTTGGAGTTGCTGCTTGGCAGCGGTGGCGATATTCAAAAAACGCGGATACAAACATTGGCCCGGTCGCTCAATCCTAAAGATCGCCATTATGCGGCCGAAATCCTGCTCCACACTTCCGCATCAGAGAACATTTCATTTTTGATAGAACTTCTTAACGACAATGACCCCAAGGTGAGATTGGTGGCCATAAAGAATGCGATAAAAAAATATAACAACGAAGTGATCACCTCACTCATTGAGAACCTTGCCAACCCAACCTTTAGCAATGCCGCAACAAATGCCCTTGCCCAAATTGGGCAGCCGGCCCTCCACTTGTTGGACAGCGCATTTTACAGGTCGGGTCAAACCTCGCAAGTGATGGTAAGGATAGTTCAGATAATCGGTTCTATCGGAGGCGCAGAGGCCAAAGATTTTCTTTGGAACAAAATTGACTACCCCGATAAAGTCATTATTTCACAAGTTCTTTTGGCATTGGGCACCTCCGGATTTAAAGCAGAGTTGGCACAAGCAAGCCGTATTAAATATGTCATCGAATCGGATGTGGCCGACATAGCCTGGAACCTCGGGGCCGTAGAAGAGATTGGTAACTATGAAGGATCTTCAATTGTAAAGCAGGCTGTGGAAAGGGAGATACAGAATGACATAGAACACATTTACATGCTGCTGACCATGCTTTACGACACCCGGTCAATCCAATTGGTAAAAGAAAGTATTGAAAGCGGCACGGCCGAAGGCATAACCTATGCCGTTGAATTGCTGGATGTATTTCTTTCCGAACAGTTGAAAGAACGGATCATACCCGTGCTTGACGATGTGAGCAATTCTGAAAAGATAAACCGGTTAGAGGTATTCTATCCCAGAATGCGATTAGATGAAAAATTAGTGTTGAAGTTTTTGATCAACCGCGACTTTTCGCAATGTAACCGATGGACAAAGGCCAGTGTATTGCATCAGATAGGCGTACAGAAAATCGAAGATTTTACCCTCGATTTAATTGCCCAGTTGTTCAACCCCGATCCGTTGATCAGCGAGAGTGCCGCCTGGGCCTTGCATCAACTAAATCCCGACCTGTACTACACCAACTCAACAAGGCTGAGCGAAAATGTTAAGAAATCACTAGATGCCTCCATTTTGGGCAAAGGGCACAACCCGCCTATTTTATTGTATGACATCGTTCTCTTCTTTCAAACGATAAAATTATTCGAAGGCCTGGCCGGAATAACACTGTCCTATATTGCCAACATTTCAGGAGCCATCTTTTTGAAACAAGATGAGGTCTTATCATCCGATGTAGATCAAGCGAATGATTTCTTGTTGGTTTATAAAGGCCAGGTTCAATATTTTGAGTTCGGTCAAAATATTTCTGCTTTCGAAGCAGGCCAGTTTCTGGGTGAGTACTTATTTTCATCCAACGGACTAAACCCCAATGAAGTAGTGGCAAAAGAAGATACCATTCTACTTAAATTCAATAAGGATATTTTTTACGAAATGTTGGCAGGTCAAGTAAAGTTAGCTGATAAAGTTTTGGATTATATTTGATTTTAGCCTAATTTTCAAAGGATTTTTTAAACTTGTGCTCATACAAATTATTTAAACTGAGTGCCGCATACATTGGAGAATGCTGTAAATATCTCCTCATTTTATTTAAATTTATGATTTACTCTTCCTGATTAAAGGATGTTAAATTATTCTGTCCAAGTTGGTGAAGTGAATGATTCGAACACAGACGAAAAGTTTGGCGAATCAATTCTACAAGGATTTAACCCGTTTCCTGGGCTGCGTCCTTTTTCCATCCATGATTCCCACCTCTTTTTTGGACGCGAGGGCCAGGTTGACGACATCTTAAGAAAACTCCACAAAAACCGGTCGGTTGCTGTAGTCGGATATTCGGGCAGCGGTAAGTCTAGCTTAATGTATTGTGGCCTTATCCCCATGCTTTACGGGGGGTTCGTGACGGAAACAGGGTCGCAATGGAAAATAATTGTAACCCGGCCCGGCAATTCACCCATGGAAAACCTGGCCAGCGATGCCATTGATTTTCTGATCAGTGAGGGGCGGATACAAAATGACGACCAACATATCCACAAGGCAATAATCAAATCGGTGTTGCAAAATGGCAACAATGGTTTGCTTGAATTGACCAAATACCTGCAACGCTCGCCAAACGAAAATATATTCTTTTTCATTGACCAGTTTGAAGAGCTTTTCCAGTTCGAAGATTCGAATGGGGAAGAGAGCACCAATGAAGCCACCGCTTTCGTAAACTTGTTGCTTGCGGCCGTGGCGCAGCGTGAGGTGCCCTCCTTTATATCCTTGAGCATGCGTTCTGATTTCATTGGCGATTGTGCCTCCTTTCCGGGATTGACACAAATGATCAATGAGAGCAATTACCTCGTTCCGCAAATGACGCGTGAGCAAAAACGTTTGGCCATTGAAGGACCTGTAGCGGTAGGGGGCGGAAGGATTTCGCAGCGCCTGGTGAAGCGCCTGTTAAGTGATATTGGAGACAATCAGGACCAACTTCCTATTTTACAGCATGCGTTGATGCGCACCTGGGATTACTGGATGGCCAACCACGAACCGCAAGAGGCCATGGACATCCGGCACTACAATGCGATAGGAAGGATTTCCCAGGCACTTTCCCTTCATGCCAACGAAGCCTTTGATGAACTCACCTCCAAGGAAAAAGAAATTGCCGAAATCCTATTTAAAGTAATCACCGAAAAGAGCGCTGATAGTTTAGAGATGCGCAGACCCGGCAACGTAGCCCGAATAGCAGAGCTTTCGCAAGTATCAGAAGCACAGGTAATCAATGTAGTAGAAAAATTCAGAAAAACGGGCCGATCGTTTTTAATGCCGAGCCCTTCTGTTGCCCTTAGCGGCAGTTCAATGATCGAGCTGTCGCATGAAAGCTTAATGCGTATTTGGACAAGGCTTTCGGCTTGGGTTGACGAAGAATTTGAGTCGGCAGCTATGTATAAGCGGATCTCCGATGCCGCAGCCATGTATCAGATTGGCAAAACCAGTTTGTGGAGGCCACCGGATTTACAACTTGCACTAAACTGGCAGAAGAAGCAAAAACCAACCCGCACCTGGGCGCAACGATACGATGTTGCCTTTGAGCGCGCCATCGTGTTTTTGGACACCAGCCGCATCACTTACGAGGCCGAACTCAAAAACCAGGAAATGCTGCAGCGCAGAATGTTGCGCAGGGCCCGTATCACCAACCTTATCCTTGCCTTGCTATTGTTGATAGCCACAGGCTTTTTCATTTACGGTTTGTTTCAGAGGATAGAAGCCGAACGTCAAGCCACAGCAGCCATAGAACAAAAGGACTTAGCCGAGAAGGCAACCATTGAGGCCAATGCACAACGCCAACGGGCCGAAGATGCCTATGATGAAGTAGAGGCGCAAAAGGAAAAACTGGATTTTCAAAACAGGCAATTGGTGGCCGCGTATGAAGTGGTAAAACTCGCACGCGACTCAGCCCAACGAAGTTTGATATATGCCCTGGAGCAAGAAGCCTTGGCCATCTCTTCGGAAAAGGAGGAGCAGGCTGCAAGGATTGAAGCAGAAAAGCAGACCGTAATTGCCAGGAATAACTTTGAAAAGGCAAACAACCTGCTCATGCTGTCCATTGCACAATCATTGGAGGCAAAATCGGAAGGCATTGACGACTCTCAGTTGGCGGGGCTCACTGCTATGCAGGGATATTTGTACCACACCAAACATGAGGGTAAAAAATATGACCCGTATGTGTTCAGGGGCCTCTACTATGCCATGACCAAACTCAATGGACTCAATTATAATTCAGCCAAAGCACCCGGCAACTTGCGCAACAAAATGTACGCGCTTTCGGTGGCCACCAATTCAACAACATTTTATATTACGGGCAATGATGGAAGGATTTTTCAGGGCAACTATCAAGACAGGAAAATTGATAAGCTGATCTACGAAAACAAGGGCCATCCCAACCGCGTGCTGGCACTAAGCAAAGACGAAAAATATCTGGTGGTGGGAAGTGACTCGAGCTATGCCGAGATAATCAACCTGGCGGATCCTACTAAGCCAAATTGGGTGCCAGACCACAAAGGCCATATTAATGATATCAAATTCCTTCCCGATAATTCCGGATTTATCTCCGTTTCGGCAGACCGCACCATCCGCTTCACAAATCACATCACCGGCAAGGGAAAGAATATTCTTACCTTAAAGTTTGAATTGAAATCCATTGATATAAGGCCCGATGGAAAGCAACTGGTTGGGGTATCAACCAATGGAAACCTGATACTGGTCAATCTTACCGACAACTCGTACAGGGAAATTGCCAACGAAGCGCCAAGCAGGATTTTATCAGTGGCCTATCACCCCACCCGGCCTATGTTGGCTTATGGGGTGGAGGTAATTAGCCCGGAGCAAAAAGTTTTGCGTGGGGTGGTTAAGGTGGTGGATTTGGAAACCCAAAAGATAAAAGAATTATCAGGCCATAAATCGGGCATAGCCGATCTGCAGTTTAGCCCCGATGGGCTATTGCTCGCCAGCGCAGGGTTGGACAAAAAACTACAGATGTGGGTAGTGGATC
>JAYVAI010000587.1:0-6102 GCA_043751075.1 Cyclobacteriaceae bacterium
AAACACTTTTGTGGAATGGCCATATTGCGTGAGGCCGGGCAGGTCGAAAATCAAAACGCCTCCGGTGTTTTCATACGATTCGTTATCATAAATTTCTACCCATCGCGAGTTCTCACTTTCAATGCCGGCCACATTCCAATAGGCTTTGCTGTTGCGGATGATCACCGAATCGGATTGGCCAACATAAATGCCCGCATCGGAGGAGCCCACCGCCACGCACTCTTCGATCAACACATTTTTGCACACCACTGGATAAATAGCGTAGGCACCATTTTCTGTTTTGGGGCCATCGGCCCACACCGATTGTATGCGCCTAAAGGTGATCCCTCTTGTATCGCTCACTTTCAGGTTATCGCCTTTCGCATCTTCAATCGAAAAATCTTCGAGAACAATATTTTTCCCGTTGGTGATCAGCAGACCTTGCGCACCTTCGGTTTGGTTTTTAAATGACAGCCTCGTCTTGTCCATGCCTTTGCCTTTTATGGTGATGTTGGACTTTCCATCCATCGCCAAACTTTTGGTGAACATGAAGTTGCCTTCCGGCAGATCAATGGTTCCGCCATCCTCTACGGTGATCAATTGTGTTTGAAGGCTTTGTTCAATACTTTTCCAAACAACGGTTTCATGTTTTTGGTTGGAGCAGGCGCAAAGAAAAAGTGCGGCTATAAATAAAGGTATGTACTTCATATGGCATTTATTTTTTCTGTCAGATAAAGTTAAAGACTTTAAGGCAATTATTTTCCGATCAAACCACAAAGTCCCGCCTGACCGGATGGGCAGGCTCCAAGTCACAAAGTTTCGCAAAAAAATATTCTTGGTGGTACTTGGTGGGTCAGGGTTCAGCTATCAAGCAAAAGAAAATCTATTTCCCTACATTTGAACATGATCGCAAAAGCAAATATAAAAGACGCACCTGCGCTGGCTAAACTTGTTAACTCGGCCTACCGCGGAGATACTTCGCGCCAAGGGTGGACTACCGAAGCCGACTTATTGGATGGCACACGCACCGATGCGGCCGCTATTGTCAATCGAATAAAAACACCAGGCACTATACTATTAAAGTTTGTGGAAAAAAATGAAATCCAGGGTTGCGTTGATTTGAGCTTTCAATCTGGCAAACTTTATTTGGGCATGCTCACGGTGAAGCCCGATAGGCAGGGCGCAGGAATTGGCAAACAGCTATTGAAGGCGGCAGAGGAGGAAGCCAAAAAACAAAATTGTGCATCCATCTTCATGACGGTGATTTCTGTGCGCCAGGAATTGATCGATTGGTATGTGCGGCACGGCTATCACCTTACAGGAGAACGAAAACCCTTTGCTTTCAACGACCCTCGCTTTGGCCAACCCAAAATGAAATTGGAGTTTGTGGTTTTGGAGAAATCAATTTGATGGGGCTTGGTGGATGAAAGCATTAGAGCGGTTCACAAAAAAAAGATGCAAACGCCTGCAAGCGTTGTTGAAATCATTTCCATCCGGAACAGAAAAAGAAGACTTGCACCAAATCCGGTTGGAGATCAAGAAAATAAAAACACTGCTGGGCTTGATCCATTTCAACGACAAAGGATTCCGCGATCATAAAAATTTTATTCCTTTCAGGACTATTTTTCGCGCAACCGGAATGCTCAGGGAAGCAACCTTGCGCAAAGAACTCCTCGATCAATACACACACATCCATACTCCGTTTTTTAGTTCACCCGACCGGGCGGTAAGGCGGTTTATCAAAGATGTGCCTGCCCACATCAAAGCGGTGCGGAAGCAGAAGAAAGCAATGCTCAAGAAGATTGAAAAAATAAAATCGCGCATCTACACCTTATACTTGCACAAGAAAGAAAGTGAATTGAACGAAACTTTATCATTGGGCTTGGCGCAGAAAGACCTTCATGGCTTGCGCAAATCGATCAAAGAGATAATTTATCTCACGGCTGTAACAACGAAAAAAAACATGATCGATCCCTTCTTGGTGCAAAGCGCAGATCTTATCGGAAACTGGCATGACAAAAAAATGTTGATCCCGTGGATACGCACCCACGCCCCAAAAGAAAAAGAAGTCATTAAGGGATTGCAGACGGAATGCAATACCGATGTTCAAAAATTAAGGAAGATGATTGCAGAAAAGCGATCGCGAGGTATTCCTTGTACATAACGTTTGTGCAAGAGCAGTGGCGGGAATAGATACGCGTCACTGTCCGATAAAACCAAACGTAATTTGAAAACTAAACTACGAATTTACACTGAGCCCGCCATTTATGCATTTTGGGCACAATAGCATTAACTCAAACTCTTTATCAGGTTGTTAAATCTAATAATACCCCCTCCACAATTCACTTTTTGTTGAAGTTGACTTCCCTGTCCCGCGTCCGGGTTAAATTTACAATAACTACAGTCCTCGTAGTACTTAGCGTAACTCTTTCCTTTATTTCGTCCTCCCTTCCAAATATTTTTACCAATTGGGCATTCCCCAACGTAATACATTTCATCATTCCCTCCTCCGTAATAGAAATCAAAATTGCTATTCTTAAATTTTAAATATTTGATTTCTTTCTCGTCACAATAATTTTTGAGTTCGTTTTTTATCTTTTTGATTTTCAATTCACCTTTAGGATTGTGTATCCAATATTTGTATCCAGATTCTTCAATTAGGAATCTTTTATATTCATTGTCGTTTAAATGGTATTTTTTCTCCGAGTATAGTTTCTTCAAAAGATGTCCTGCAATGACCTCAATTGCTGGAATATTTAACTGTCGTATTTTGTGAGCTTTTTCGCTTGACACTCCATGTGTCACTTTGATTTCAATAATCAGACTCTTTCCACTTGATATTATTATTATGTCCGGAACAATTGAACCAAGTCGGGACTCAAGTATCACCTCGTCAATAGGAACTTTTGCCTCATCAATTATTGGAACTATTGTCCTTGGGAATAGAACTGGAGGTGTAACGAAATATTTTGCATCGTTATAAAGTCCTTGGATAATTTATGAGTTATTGTCTCTATTGCTCTCCCGCAGTCCGAAACTTTATAGTGGGCAAAATGATGTTCGTTCTGTTGTCCATTTCTCGCAAGGAGTCTCTCTTTACAGTGAGGGCAAACACAATTGCATTTTAGTCCGCTGTCAACGTCATCAATTGTTAACAGTTCTCCGTCCCTTAGTCCATATGGTAACTTTAAATCCAAAATGTTATTGTGCCCAACTTTAGTAATTAATTAGCCCAGTTACTCCTTTACTCCAAAAATTTCGAAACAATCGAAAACTCAATTGCTATTATTTCGCAATTATGTACGATTCTCAATGGTTTAGACTTTTGTTCATAATTCCCATTAAACCACTTTCTTCCTGATCATTTTGGCGTAGGTGCGGCTTACCGGAAAAGTTTTTGCGTTTTGCATCTTCACAATCATGCCACCGTTAAAATGCCGCTCTATCTCCTTTAAAAATTTAAGGTTGACAATGGTAGAGCGGTGCACACGTATAAAGGTATCGGGGTTCATCAGTTCTTCCAATTTGCCAATGCCCGATGAACTTACAAATTGATCGCTCTTGGTGGAGATCACAGTATAATCGCCAGAAGCTTCCAAGTATATGATTTCTTCCACGGGCAGGTTGAACAACTTCTCTGATTTCTGAACAAAAATATGGGAGTCGTAGGAGGCGCGCGGCACAGGTTTATGCATGCCCGACAGCAGGTCCTCCAAATTGCCGGCTTCCATTTTCTTCCGTTGCAGTGCCCGCTCTACGGCCAACTTAAACCGCTCCTGATCCAACGGCTTCAGCAGGTAATCGATGGCATTTCTTTCAAACGCTTTGATGGCATATTGATCGTAGGCCGTTGTGAAAATAACATACGGCTCGTGCACGATTTCATCCAGTACATCAAAACCGTTCATGCCCGGCATTTGCACATCCAGAAAAATCAAATCGGGTTCCAGTTTGTTTATTTCTTCCACGGCATCCGATCCTTTATTGCACTCACCCACAATTTCAATTTGCGGAAATGCCTCTAAGTATTCGCGCAAAAGTTCGCGGGCCAATTTTTCATCATCAATGATCAAGCAGGTTGTATTCATAATAATTGTTTTTCGTATGTGTTCTTTACTTTTGTTCCCATGTCGTTTGCTTCAATAAAAAAACTCACGGTATAGCCCAGCTCGGTTGACCGCACACGAAGGTGCGACTCGGGACCAAAATAACTTTTCAACCGCAAGTCGGTATTTCGCATGCCCACACCGCTGGAACTTCCATCCAATACTTTTTGTGCATTTGAGCCAAGGCCATCGTCTTTTACCTCAAAATAAATTACTGACCCCGATCGCTTTACAATCAAAGAAATGGTGCCACCTTCTTCTTTGGGGCCAATGCCATACTTCACCGAGTTTTCCACCAGCGGCTGCAAGATCATGGGCGGTATTGAAACGCCCAGGCATGTGGGGTCAATTGCTTTTTCAAATTTCAGCCGGTCGCCAAAGCGCACCTGCTGTATGCGAATGTAGTTTTCAATAAACTCAATCTCATGGATTAGTTTAACCATTTCGCCACTGTGCGAATCGAGGGCATACCGGAAAACATCCGATAGTTGTGTGATCACTTTGCGCGCCTGCTCTTTGCTGGAGTTCACTAAGGTGCTTATTGAATTTAAGGTGTTGAAAAGAAAGTGTGGGTTGATTTGCGATTTGAGCAACGATATCTGCATCTCTCTATTGTGGATGATGAGTCCGCTTTTCTCGCGCTCCTCCTTTTGCAATCCCTGAAAGTAGCGAATCACATAATAAACACCCACCGTAATGATATACTGATCGTGAATGCGCAGGGCATCCCAGCTGCTTAGCATTTTCATCATGTATTCGGTCCAGTGCTCAAAGTAAATAAACCCTTCCAGATAATCAGAGAAGTAATAGGACAGTGTGCCCATCAGAAGAAAAAAGACAATGATGCCACCCACATGTCCCGCTATTTGCAGCACGGCCCGGAATTTGAAAAGCCAATGGGCCCAAAGAAAAATCAACAAAATAAATACACACAGCGACTCAAACAGAAAAAAAGCTGTCCACAAAACATAATATTCAGGATTGATGAACTTCCACTCCACAATGGCACTAATGGCAAAATTGATTGCATACCAAATGCAAATCAGCAGATAAGCGCGCTTCCATATTCCTGGTATTGAGTCAAACCACTTCACGTAATCAATATATTTAGTCCATAAAATTAAGCAATCGAAGCGAATGAAGTTTAAGGTTACATTTTGGCGTTTAACTACCGTTAATGGCGACCAAAAAAAATTCAAGGAACCATTTTTGCTATCTTTGCCCGCCCATGAACTACATTCAAAAAATTCTTTGCAGGAGGAATTTATTTTTGGTGATTGCTCTTCTTCCCATCAGCTATGCGGGCCTATCGCAAAAGATAACGGTATCAGCAAAAGTGATAGACAAAGAAACCAAAGAGCCTCTCATCTTTGCTTCCATTGGCCTCAAAGGCAAATCCATAGGCACCATTACCAATTTGCAAGGCGAATTTGATTTTCACATCCCCAGCGAATTGCGCAACGACCTTCTCACCATAAACATGTTGGGTTATAAAACTTTTAATGCACCCGTGTGGACCCTGCTTGATGTTGATCCACTCATTATCGAGATTGACAAATCACCCGTTGTTTTGGATGAAGTGGTTATCTCCGACTCTTTAACGGGCGGTGAAATATTACAGATTGCCCTCTCGCGTGTAGAGCAAAATTATCCGATGGCTCCGCACCTGTTGCTTGGCTTTTACCGCGACTTGAAAAAAGTGGGGGGCACATACATTTCGCTGCTGGAAGCTGCCGTAAAAATCTATGATGAAGACTACAAGGAACCGCGCAATAAAAATAGACTGCGCGAGCGCGTGGCCCTGCGGGAAGTAAGGCGGAGCATTGGCTATGCAAGCCGGTTCACCAGCTACTTTGATCAGGATAACCTACTGGAAGTTTTGCTCTTGCACAACAGCATCCGCTATCAGCTTTTTCCTTACGAGCAATCTTTTTTTGATGGCATTGTTCGGATGAAGGAATCTTATTATGACGGTGAGGAAATTTATGTGCTCACACACACGGGTAGCTACAAGCTG
>JAYVAI010000588.1:0-6099 GCA_043751075.1 Cyclobacteriaceae bacterium
GAAAAGCAATGGGCCAAAGAAAATTTATACGAACTGGCCGAGCACGCACAACCTCTTGGCATCACACTGGGCCTGGAATATCTCAACCGATTTGAAAGCTATCTGGTTTCATGCACGGATGAATTGATTGCCTTGGTTGATGACATCAACCACCCCGCCTGCAAACTTATGTTCGATACCTTTCATGCCAACATCGAAGAAAAGAATTTGGCCGAGGCCATTCAAAAAATGGGCGACCGGCTTGTGCATGTGCAACTCTCTGAAAACGATCGGAGCACGTTGGGCAAAGGGCACGTTGATTTTCCTTTGGTATTGAAAGCATTGCAAAGCATAAATTACAAAGGCATGATCAGCATTGAAGCGTTCAGCACCAAACTGAGCGCGGCCAACATCTGGCGGAAAATGTTCGAATCGGAAACCCAACTGGTGATGGATAGTTTCAATTACTTAAAGAGTATTGATCTGAAATGAACTGACTGAAAGAAGTAAACAGGTTAACCTCGACCAATCAAATCCAATGGGATTTCAACGCGCTTTGCAATTAACAGTTTGTTAATTACAATTTGTTAATTACAATTTGTTACTTTTGGGCATGGAACAACCCTTCAACCCCTTCCCCATCTTTGGCTACTTTGGCCCCGGTTATTTTTGCAACCGCGACAAAGAGAAGGATGCATTGATCGAGGCCGCCCGCAATGGCCGCAATGTTACCCTTTTTGCGCCCAGGCGCATCGGCAAAACAGGATTGATCAATCACGTTTTTCACCATCTTCCCAAATGGAATTGCATTTACCTGGACGTTCAGGGTTCGGCCTCCTTTCAAGAGTTCACCAACGCATTCTTGGCGGCAATTTTAAACGGGGTTTCAAAGAATAAAAACCTGTTAAAAAAATTTCAAGACTGGTTACTGGCCTTCCGCCCAGTCATCTCCAGCAACCCGCACAGTGGGCAACTGGAAATTGAAATAGATTTCAAATCCGACATTCAGCAAAAAACAACACTGCGGGAATCGCTTCAGATATTGGACAGTCAAGGGTCAGCTTTAATTGCACTGGATGAATTTCAGCATCTTGTTTCCTGGAGCAGCGACCACCTGATAATTGAAGGATGGCTGCGGTCTGAAATCCAGAAACTAAAAAATGTCCGCTTTGTTTTTTCAGGCAGTCAATTTCACTTGCTGTCCGAAATGTTTCAATCGGCCAAACGCCCCTTTTATGCCAGCACCCAACCGATAAGCATTGGCAAGATTGATGAAAAAATATACCAAGGATTTATCATCAGGCTATTCAAACAATCGGGCATAAAAATAAGCGAGGGCGATATAGCGGTAATACAAGATTGGGCCAACGGCAATACCTACAACATCCAGCTATTGTGCAACCGCGTTCATGCCAAAGCACTGAAGCGCGTTGAACGGGCCATGATTGATGAGGCCATTGTTGAAATCTACGCTGAAAATACTTTGTCTTACTTTGCGCTGCGTGGCTCTATGACCAAAACACAATGGCGGGTGCTTTGTGCCATTGCTTTGGAAGGAATTGTATTGGCGCCCACGGCAAAAGATTTCGTGAGGAAGTATGATTTAGGCTCCGGCTCTGGCGTGCTGAGGGCATTGGAGTATCTCCTGGAAAGGGAACTGGTTTACAAATATGTGGACAACGATGGCAATGCCTATTACGAAATTTATGATTTGATTTTGATGCGATGGCTACAGAAAAAATAAATTTTGCTTGCTGTTGAATTTTGATTATCCAACCTGAAAACTTAAATAACAATACCCCATGAAAAAAATCAACATCGCCATTATCGGCCTCGGCTTCGGTGCCGAATTTATCCCCATCTATCAGAGGCACAAGCAAACCAATATGTATGCTATCTGCCAGCGCAACAAGGAAAAATTGAAAGCGATTGGCGAGGCGTTCAACATTGAGAAAAGATATTCCGATTACGATGAGCTACTGAAAGACCCGAACATTGATGCCGTTCATATCAACTCGCCCATACCCAATCATGCCGGGCAATCGCTCAAGGCATTGTATGCCGGCAAGCATGTGGCCTGCACCGTGCCCATGGCCACGAGTGTGGATGACTGCATGAAGATTGTAAAGGCTTGTAAAGAGACCGGCAAAAAATATATGATGATGGAAACCGTGGTGTATGCGCGCGAGTTTTTGTTTGTAAAAGAAATGTATGAGAAAGGCGAACTGGGCAAAGTGCAATTCTTGAAAGCCTCGCACCAGCAAGACATGGACGGTTGGCCCGACTATTGGCCCGGCCTCCCTCCTATGCATTATGCCACCCATTGCGTGGGGCCTGTAGCGGGCTTGATGAAACTGAACGCAGAATATGTTTCGTGCTTTGGCTCCGGCACCATACGCGAGGAACTTTCCAAAATCCACAACTCACCTTTTGCAGTTGAGTCGGCACACATAAAATTCAAGGACAGCGACTTGAGCGCCTATGTATATCGCTCGCTGTTTGATGTGGCCCGCCAGTACCGCGAAAGTTTTGAAGTATATGGCACCAAAAAATCATTTGAGTGGTCCTTGACTGAAGATGAAGAACATGTGTTGCACACCGCCAAGCTGCCCGAAGATAAAATCCCCACTAAAATAAAAGTCCCGGACTATGCGCATTTGCTTCCGGTCGAAATCAGGGACTTCACCACCAAAGGCGTTTATGATATTGCCGAGAACACTCACTTAAGTTTTGCCCAAGGCGGAGGCCACGGAGGCTCGCACCCACATCTTGTTCATGAATTTATAAGTGCCTTGATAGAAGATCGAGACCCGTTCCCCAACGCAGCCCAATCCGCCAACTGGACATCGGTGGGGATACTGGCACATCAATCGGCCATGGCGGGTGGGAAGATTATTTATTTGCCCGATTTTTTTTAAGCTTTTAATTTCAGGATCTACGCGTATTTCTGTGAACCAACGGCAAAGGATAGCAGTGGAAAGCCCGAAGTGAGTTGGCATGTGTGTTGCCGGACTTGGAACGGATAGCCTGGTGGCCCCGAAGTTTCGGGGCCATGCCGCCAAATATATTTCACAAAATCCGAGGCACCAATTTTTAAAGTAATCAACACTAAAAGCTCTGAGGCCGCTCAATTTTTTTTCAAGGCCATGTAGGTCCATCCTGCGCCTGCAAGGTCCACCGCGCCAAACATGATAAGCGTGGCTGGGCCCCAGCCCAATACAACAAACGTGACGAACCAAACCAGTATGGCTGCGCGTGTATAAACCGTAAGCGTAAGGAAAAGTGTATTGTTGGCCGGGGCCATATACACATAATAAATCCCGATGTTGATGACCAGCGCACCGGCAACCTTTATCCAAACTTCATTTGTTTCGGTCAACTGAAATGTGGAGAGCAACAGGTTGGGAAAAGCGATGAGCGTGATACCGAGGATGAGCAAATAAAAACCAAAGTAGTAAACAGATTTTGCAGCAGCGTTCATGGATAGTGGGGTTTAGTTTGTTTAGTATGGAAATAGCTCTTTAAAGATGCTTAATTTTATTCAAATTTTATTTTTTTATCCATGTCGTTATCGGTAGCGTCAATAAATTCTGGAAGCAATGGCAACTGCTACTATATTGGCAATGGGCAGGAGGCTGTGCTGATCGATGCTGGTATTTCGTGCCGCGAAACAGAAATACGCATGAAACGTTTGGGCCTGTCGCTGCGAAAAGTAAAAGCCCTTTTTGTTTCGCACGAGCACTCCGATCACATCTCGGGTGTGTCCACGCTATCAAAAAAATATCAACTTCCGGTGTATGCAACCCCACAAACATTGCAGGAAGGAAGACTGGTGTTAAAAGAAAACCTTGGCCGATCGTTTAATGCATACCAGCCAGTTTCCATTGGCGCACTCTCCGTCACCGCGTTTCCAAAGCTGCACGATGCCCGCGACCCGCATAGTTTTGTGGTAACCGGCAACCAGGTGAACGTGGGCATCTTCACCGACATTGGCTCTGTGTGCGAGCATGTGATAAAAAATTTTCAACAATGCCATGCCGTTTTTTTGGAATCCAACTACGATGAAGCGATGCTGGAAACGGGAAGCTATCCCATTCACCTGAAGAACCGCATCCGCGATGGAAAGGGTCACCTCTCCAACAAGCAGGCATTGGAACTTTTTGTAAAGCACAAGCCACCGTTTATGAGCCACTTGCTGTTGGCCCACCTGTCGGCAGAGAACAATACACAAAAAATTGTGAGGGAGATGTTCAAAGAAGTTTCGGGCGATACAAAAATCATTATCGCTTCGCGCAACAAGGAAACAGCCGTGTATAACATTAAGTCAATTATGCAGAGACAAAATTCTGAGGTGAAGCAGTTGTCGTTGTTTTAACGTGAGTGTATAAAACGTAGCGGGCTTACGAAGCCACGCCCTGTCCCACGACACCGAACGAAATTATGAAACTAAAACTACAATGCAACACCGAGCCAGCGCTATGTTTTATACACATTGTTGTGCTTTCGTTTTTTACTGAAATTAGTCCATCTAACTTATTGTTTTGGAGGATTCAATTTATTATATGACAATTTGTGTTCCTCCATGATTTTTCCAAATTCATCAATCAATCTAAACGTAACTTGAGGTTCGCTTTCTCCTATGTTAAAAGTAAATTCACCAAAAGCCATCAATCCTTTGCCGTCATAACCGAATATTTGATTCGTTGAGTCTTTCGCCATTGCATCTGGTCCGGGAACTCCTCCGAGTGAGGCAGTCTCAAATTCATAGAACATAAATCCTGATTTTCTGGGTATTGTAAAACCTCTTGCCCCATGTCGGTCTCCACTTATCAATAAAACCCCAGGTATTTTTTTAGCTTCTATAAAGTTGAAAATTTCTTCCCGGGCCAATGTGTCCCAAGTACCCCATGAATCTTTACCATTTGTAATATAATCGCTCCACATTGTTCCACTCGATACAATCTTAAAAGTCGCTGTCGATTTTTCTAAAATATTTTTGAGCCATTTCAACTGGTCTGTTCCTAAATAGGAGCCATACTCACCTCTTTTTTCAATAGTTCGGCACGACCTTGTATCAAGCATAATTATTTCAACCTGACCTATTCGTGTATTGAAGTAAATACCTTCCACATTGTTTTGAGGGTTGTTCCAATTCTTTCGCCACAAAGTACGGAGCTCCTCTCTATCTGATTCTTTAAATTTTTCAGGAACACCGCTTAGGTCATTATTAAAATAATCGTGGTCATCCCAACTTGCATAAAGAGGAATATTAGCAGCGAGTTTTTTCCATGCCTGTGAAACATCACGAAGTAAGTAATCAGACCTATGCAAACTGAAATTGTTGTCCCGGTCATCAACCGCAATATCTCCTAATAGCATCATTGCCCGTGGCTTCCTTTCAATTATTCTGTTAATTAGATTAGGATTATGAAGACCTATTTTATGAAAATCTGAACCAAAAGCTATCCGAACTTCACTATTGTCGTTCTTTTTAGGAGATGTTGTAAAAACACCTTCAGCTAAAGATATTCCATTTGACAAAATACGATACATATACTCGTTTCCCTGAGATAGCCCGTTAATTAAAACTCGTTGTTCTTTACCCGCTGCATCTGGATTCAATACATAAGTTTGTTCATGTTTGGAGCCTGCTTTTACTACGACAACAGTCATAGGATTATTACTCGAAGGTCGAAGCCATATGCTTACTCCGTCAGGTTTTAAATCTCCCAACATCGGACCTCCCATTAAGCGCACATCATTATTTAACGCAGTTTTAAGAATCAACTCGTTAGTAAAATGAATATCACCCTTATCGAAAATACGCCTACTATCAAGATAAAGCCGGTTAATATTAAATGGTACAGCCTTATAGCTATTGAGCAGCATTGTATCTATTTGTAAACTTCCTATATGTGCTTCGGATAGGACAACATCGTATTGAGGAGTAACCGTGCTATGATTTTGACAAAAACAATTGTTGTTTAAATATGTAATCGCAATGAATACAAATAGATATCTCAGTTTTTCAAGTCTCATTGTTTCAATTTAGTTAAACATAAAAATTCAATATTCAGAATGTTTCCTCAAAATGAAGCACAACTCCTAAATATACACATC
>JAYVAI010000589.1:0-6086 GCA_043751075.1 Cyclobacteriaceae bacterium
GAAAAGAATTGATAAAGCCTGCATGAGTCATTGTCTCCACGCCTTCCATCGGATAACCGTCATCACAACAACCCAACTGCACCAACACATTCCACGCGCTGCAAAATCCTTTATTTCGGAGGGTGCCGCGCAGCATGGTTTTGATATTTTTCAATCCGTAGGTTTCCTTGTACTTCAATGAATCGCGGTTGGCATAGCCTTCGTACTCGCCATAGCCCGGAACCAACACCGGAACAGTGCGCACAAATAGTTGCTGATACGGAATAAACTTATACGTACCGTTTTGTAAAAATTTTGCTGTGCCTTGCCCTGCCATCACCACGTTGCGCGGGTTCCAGGTGAACTTGTAGCGCCACGGATTTTGAGGATCGGTGCCGGGGGCAATAAGGCCACCGGTAAATGACTCAAAAGACATAAGGGTTCCGCCCATGTTTTTTATCTTATCGATCACCTGCATGGCGCTCATGTGGTCGATGCCAGGGTCCAGGCCACATTCGTTGAGAAACAAAAGCCCCAGCGATTTTGCCTGCGCATCCAAGGCTTTCATTTCGTCTGATACATAGCTTGCCGTGAGCAAATGTTTTTTTTCGGATAGGCAAATTTTTGCCACTACCGGGTGCAAGTGGGCTGGCAACAATGAAACGACCACATCGCACGCAGCAATTGCTTTACAGCTTCGCTCACGATCATCAATGTCAAATTGAATTGGCTTTGCATAAGGCGATGTGCCTACACGTGCCTGGGCTGCCTGAAGGGAAATATCTCCCACGATAATGGTCCAATTATTTTTCGGGGCCTGGCCTATCAAATAGGAGATCAAAGAAGAAGATGACCGGCCAGCGCCAATAACAAGTATAAGCTTTGTTTGCATAATGAAAAGAAAACCTAAATTAATGTAATTATGCGTTACTATTTCGTAACCCGTTTCTCTTTGCTATCTTTCTAAAACCCTTTTGTGTTTTAGGTGACGAAATAATCCCCACATTTATATTTACTTAAATTCATGTTTATGAAAACCAAAGAATTTGAAACCTTCACCGACATAGAGGAACTTGATAATGAATCCAAGTATCTTGTTCACAAAGCAAAGGAAGCCGCCAACCATGCATACGCACCGTATTCAAAATTTCATGTGGGGGCTGCTTTGATCCTGGAAGATGGAACCTTGGTTACGGGTTCGAACCAGGAGAATGCATCGTATCCGCTTTGCATGTGTGCCGAGCGGGTGGTGTTATACACGGCAGCCACGCAATATCCATCAAAAAAAATTATGAAGATGGCGGTGGTTGCCCATCGGAAAAACCAAAAAGAACTTTCGCCAGGAACTTCGTGCGGGGCGTGCCGGCAAGTGATGAGCGAATTTGAAGAGAGGCAAAACAAGAGCTTTGAAGTGGTGATGCTAAAATCAAAAAATGAATGGATAAAATGTGCTTCGGCCCAAAGCTTGTTGCCGTTTGCCTTCAAGCGCGGTAACCTTCACGAGTAACATCTGCGCCTTTTCATTATAACATCAGTTGGTTTTCTATCAAATAAAAAAATATACCCTTTGGAAAAATTAGAAATCACTGGTACTGAAACAACACCTTCTATTCTCTTTAACCCAAAAGAAAACCAATTTATAATTGAAGGCCGCTCGTTAATGGAAGATGTTGGCAACTACTACAAGCCTCTGCAAGATTGGTTTTCGGAATATCAAAAGAAACCAAACCAGAAAACCGAATTGAACATCCGGCTGGAATATCTCAATACAGCCACCTCACGAAAATTTTTGGATGTATTTAATAAACTCCAGGAAATCCCAGGGTCAAAAGTGATCTGGCATTTTTCGGATGAAGATGACGACATGGAGGAGATTGGGCAAGAACTTGCCGAATTGGTCACTGTGCCTTTCGAATTACGCGCCAATTGATAAAGAAATTTGATAATAATACGATTAGGGAAACTGCAAAGGCATGCGTTTTTCGTTTTGGTTACAAAGGCTTAATTGTTAAATTTGCCCCGATGGCTAATTTCAAAGCGATGAGAATTTTTATTGTTGGAGCCTTGCTTCTTTTTTTAGTTAGTTGCTCACCAGAAAAAAAACCCGATGATCAGGAATTTTTAAAAAGTTTAGAGGCTACACAAGAAAAGACTGGAGTCGATGAAGAAGTGATCAATTCAATTTTGGATCAAATACCAAGCCCGTTGGAAATATCGGTGCTACTGAAAGAGTCCGGTTCGAAATTCGATGGCTCGCTGCTCAACCATTCTGATAACCTATCCAAATACAACAGCAATTTTAAAAAGGCCCTCAACTTGGGCGTGTTCGGCACCGACCTGGGCTACATTAATATTTACGGTCAAAACCAGGAGGGCTTAAAATATATTTCTTCCGTTAAATCGTTGGCCGATGATCTTAACCTGGGTCAGTTCTTCGACATTGAAACTATTGGCCGCCTTATAGCCAACAGCAAAAACCTTGACTCCCTATTGCTTTTGACCACGCTCAATTTCAATCACATAAACCACTATCTGCAAACAGAGGGGCGCGACAATTTAAGTGTGTTGCTGCTCACCGGTGGATGGATCGAGGCCATGCAGATCACTTGCCAGGTGGCCGCCAAAAAACCGAGCCAGGAATTGTTTGAAAAAATTGGAGAACAAAAAATTGTGCTGGAGCAAATCCAATTGCTCTTTTCTTTTTATAAAGATGACTCAACGATGGCAGGGTTATTGAAAGACATCGAGCAATTAAAGTCGGCCTACGATAAGATTTCAATTACCTACACCTACAAGGAGTCGACCATGCAGATCGTAAACGGAGTGGCCGTGATAAAAGACAACAGCTCAACCACCATTGACATAACCGAGCAGCATGTGGCAGAAATACGTAACATCACAAACGCCATCCGCACAAAAATCATAAACTAAATTTGAAACTAACTTCTATGAAAAAAATAATATCAACAGCCCTCTTTACCATCGCTTTCTGTATTGGATCGAGCGAACTATCAGCACAATGCAATTCCGAAAGCTTCGCCAATGCCTGCATCCCGAAACTTTCGGGGGGGTTCAATTTTTTGAAAAGCTATAAAGTAGATGGCGTACAAAAAGATAAAGTGGAATTTAGTTATGTGTTTACAAAGGGCACCCAATATATGCTCAATGTTTGTGGTGGTGGTGGTGCCACCGATGGCATAGTGGTAAGCATTTGGGACAAAGACAGAAACAAAGTGGCATCCAGCAAAATCAATGGCCAAGTCGTTTCGGCCATTGCCTTTCCTTGCAATGCCACAGGCATCTACTACATACAATATACGTTTGAGACACCTTTGGCCCATTGTGGCGGCAGCGCGTTGGGATTTAAAAAAGGCTAACGATTTTGATACTACTGGCATGGCGGCTATTGGATAAACCAATGGCCGTTTTTTATTTACTGGTCACCCAATGAAAGAGCTTGAACTTCACATTGATTATAAAGCGCGGTATTGTACCCTTAGCGATTTTAACGAAGCCACAAAAAAAATATGGTTTGTGCTTCACGGTTATGGCCAGCTTGCCCGCTTCTTCATCAAGAAATTCAAAACACTGAGCGATGAGGGCGTGCATGTAATTGCCCCCGAGGGCCTATCCAAATTCTATCTGGAAGATGTTGCCACCCGGGCACAGTCTGGAAACAGCCGAGTTGGTGCCGCCTGGATGACGAGTGAAAACAGACTGGCCGATATTGAAAATTACATCCACTACCTGAACACCGTATATGAAAAAGAAGTACCTGATTCCTATGAGGGGGAGATCACTTTCCTGGGGTTCTCGCAAGGAACAGCGACAGCCACCCGATGGGCCATTGACGGGAATAAAAAATTCCATCGATTGATACTATGGAGCGGTTTGCTGCCGCCAGACCTGGATTTTGTAAAAGCCAACGAAATCCTCCACGACAAAATATTTGTTGAAGTCTTGGGGAAGGCCGACCCGTACATAACAAGCGAACGGATGAAAGAGATGACGGAATTAAACGCCCTGCTCAATATAAAACCTGTGCTGATAGATTTTAATGGAGGCCATGATATAGATGAAGATGTGCTGAAGGGGTTGATACTATAAGTTATCCAATTCCTTAAATCTTAAGAGCACCTCTAAAAACCAATAATGGAACGCAGATGACACACCTGCCTGCCGGCAGGGATTAAGCTGATAATCGCAGATCAAATCAGAGGAAATCATAAAAATCAGTGTCATCAGCGTTCTATTGATATTCATTTCGCCAGTTATTAGAGGCGCCCTTAAATCATAAATCATAAATCTTCTTCACACCCCCAAATCCCCGCCATCCGAAATTTCCACCAAAAGCATTTTAACCTCTTCGGCCTTGGCATGCTCTCCCATTTTTTCGAACGACATGGTTAGGTTGCGCAACGCCCTGCGGATGATCTCCAGGTTATTGCATGGTTCATAAAAAGAAGGCTGCGGCACTAAGTGCAATTCGCTGATATAGTTTTCAATATCCTGCCTTGAAAATATAAGGCCCTTGTTAAAAGGATTGATATAAAACTGGTGGCTGTCGTCTTTATAGGTAAGGATAAAAAGATTGGGTAGGTTTACGCCATGAACGGGGAGTTTTAACTTTTGGGCCACCAACATATAGATAGCGCAGAGCGTAATGGGGTTTCCCTTTTTTGTTTCCAGCACCACATTGATCATAGAGTTGCCTGGCGAATGAAAATTTTTTGTGTTGGCGCCAAACTTCAGTTTATGGAAGATCACGCTGTTGATTACTTTCACCTGATCGAAGGCGTATAGGTCGGGGCGGAACTCAAGCCATGTTTCGTAATAGATTTGCTCGAGCTCTTGCTTTAGTTTTTCCAGTTCCACATCTGGATATTGATAGGTGGCAACAATCCACATGCCGGTAAGCAGGTCGTGGTCTTTGCTTTTATGCCAACTTTTTAGCCGCTCCTTCATGAGGTCATATTGAAGGGTGTGGATGAGGTCTTCAATATGGCTTTGAACAGACGGGTTCATGTTGCTCTCCCACTCCTTCTCCAAAAAAGGTATTGCCTCTTTACCGAGCGATAATATTTTCTCCTCCACGTGAGCCTTAATTTGCTTATCGTCATCGTCCAGCAGGGAAACCAGTGCCTTTAATTCATTCTCTGTCATCAC
Source organism: Cyclobacteriaceae bacterium (assembly GCA_043751075.1). Taxonomy (GTDB): domain Bacteria; phylum Bacteroidota; class Bacteroidia; order Cytophagales; family Cyclobacteriaceae; genus ELB16-189. The sequence continues at coordinate 5,146 of JAYVAI010000589.1, forward strand.
CTAATTTGAAAATTAGTCAATTTGAAAATTTGAAAATGTAAGGTTCGAATATCATTAATTTATTTTAAACCCAGTCAGCCTTTCCATATCCAATTTAAAAATTATCCGATTTGAAAATCATTTTATCCGAAAACAAATAATTTCAAATTATCAAATTATCAAATTTTCAAATTGATTTAAGTTTGAATAACACCCGGATTAAATTTTTCCACAGGCGCATGGATGGCGGCAGCAATACCCATCGAAATAACTGTTCTTGTTTCAAGCGGGTCGATCAGGCCGTCAACCCATAAACGGGCAGCAGCATAGTAAGGGCTCAACTGCTCGTTGTAGCGGTCTGTGATTTCTTTTAACAACTGAGTTTCCTCCTCCTGCGAAATTATTTTGCCTTGCCCTTTTAGGGTGCTCACTCTTATTTGAAGCAATGTTTTTGCTGCTGCGTTTCCGCTCATCACGGCAATTTGTGCCGTAGGCCAGGCATAGATCAATCGCGGATCGTATGCTTTGCCGCACATGGCGTAGTTGCCCGCTCCGTATGAGTTGCCCAGAATGAATGTGAACTTGGGCACGGTTGAGTTTGCCATGGCGTTCACCATTTTCGCACCGTCTTTTATGATGCCGCCTTGCTCTGCCTTGCTGCCCACCATAAAGCCGCTCACGTCTTGCAAAAACACGAGCGGTATTTTGCGCTGGTTGCAATTCATTATAAACCTCGCTGCCTTATCTGCCGAATCGGAATAAATGACCCCGCCCATTTGCATCTCACCTTTCTTTGTCTTCACCACTTTGCGCTGATTGGCCACAATGCCCACGGCCCATCCGTCCACGCGGGCAAATCCACAAAGAATGGTCTTGCCATACAATGCCTTGTACTCATCAAATTCAGAATTGTCCACCAACCGCTTGATGATCTCCACCATGTCGTAAGGCTTTGCGCGATC
>JAYVAI010000590.1:0-6082 GCA_043751075.1 Cyclobacteriaceae bacterium
GCTTTGGAAACCCAATGCGCAGCCGCTACTTCTTGTACCCACCGCACATACACCACATTGTTTACATGGCCCATTTCGTCAATGTCATTTTTATGAACAGAGATGTTTATGGTAAATTTTTTTTCGCTGGGATCGAAGTGGGTCATCGGTGGCTGGCAGTTTGATCGGATTGTAAACTTAAGGCCGAATGTTCAATTTATCCAGTACTGTGGAGGACTACTGTTGAACAGCACCACCTCATTTCAATTGCAGAGGGTTTGCGTAACTTATTGTACCTTGCAGGGCCAAAGCCTTATGCATTTGATCAATAATCTTACAATAACGATTACATTTTGACATTTCACGATTTTACTTTCAACCCGCGCTTACTTGACGGGTTGGATTCGATGGGGTTTTCCAAACCTACTCCCATTCAGCAACAAGCCATTCCGGTTATCCTTGCCAAGAAAGACCTCATAGGATGCGCTCAAACAGGTACGGGAAAAACAGCAGCGTATGTGCTCCCCATTTTGAACAACATTTTTCATTCGGAAAAGCGGCATCTCAACACGGTGATCATTGCGCCCACGCGCGAGCTTGCCCAGCAAATAGACCAGCATATTGAAGGCTTCGCTTATTTTTTGGGAATCAGTTCCATTGCCGTTTATGGTGGTGGAGATGGTGCCACTTGGGACCAACAGAAGCGGGCCATGGAAGGAGGGGTTGACATTATCATCGCTACACCTGGCCGCCTCCTGGCCATCATTGCCATGGGCACTATCAAGTTCGATCATGTGGAGCACTTGGTGCTGGACGAAGCCGACCGCATGCTCGACATGGGTTTTTATGAGGACATATTGCGCATCATTAAAGTACTTCCTGCGCACAGGCAAACCCTATTCTTCTCGGCCACTATGCCTCCCAAGATCCGTGCATTGGCAAATCGCATATTGAAGGAACCTGTGGAGATAAACATTGCCATGTCCAAGCCTGCCGAAGGGATATTGCAACAGGCCTATATGGTGCACAACACGCAAAAAGAAAAGTTGATCGACCTCTTGCTAAAAGATAAACAGTTCAACAGTGTATTGATTTTCGCTTCCACAAAAGAAAACGTAAAGAAACTCGACCGCAATCTTCAGAAGTTGGGCTTGAAGGTGAAAGCCATTCACTCCGACCTTGAGCAAACAGAACGCGAGCACGTGCTAAGAGAATTTAAAAACAAAAAGCTCTCCATTTTGATTGGCACCGATGTGCTTTCGCGCGGCATTGATGTGGAGGGCATTGATCTGGTGGTAAACTTCGATGTGCCACCCGACCCGGAAGATTACATACACCGCATAGGGCGCACGGCACGCGCGGCCACCACGGGCACGGCCATTACTTTTATCAATGATCTTGAGCAGCGCAAGTTTTACCGCATCGAAAGTTTGATCGGAAAGGAAGTGCCCAAAATACAATTGCCAACAGAATTGGGCGAAGGTCCAACCTACAACCCTCATTCAAAACCGCCAGAGGGAGATAGAAGGAAGCCGCTTGGAAAGAATAGGCAGAATGGAAACAGGCGCCCCGATCAGCGATCGAGACGTTAACGAGATTTACTTTTTCAGTAGGGCAGAGATCATTTCCGCAAAGTACGTTCCATCATAAGGGCCCACCCAATTCAGCGTCATCACTTCTTCTTTGGCAAGCGTTTCATAATGTTCATCTTCGGTGATGTAGCCCACATAGCCACCATTGAAACTGGTGATGATCACTTTTTTATTTTGCTGTGCCGCCACCGCAGAAATATGGCTTGCAAAAATTTCTCCCGAAAAATCGCACGGTGTGCCAATAAGAACGATGTCATTTAATTGAAGGTAGGTGAGCTCGCCTTGCAAGGGGTTCAGTAGCCAGGAGAAAACCCAATCGCGCAGTTTCCAGTTTTTTGTTATGCGAAGTTGGGACGGGCCAAACGAAATAGGAATGTGGGCGGCAATCACTTTTACCGAATCGCTTTGTTGCAATACAGGTGCGGATATAATTTTTGCGCTCAACACGTGTCCCGCTTTTGCCACCAAATCAAATTCTCCTCCATCCATGCCAGCAAGCCGGTGGCTGCCCACCATGCCTGCCATAAACAGTGCGAACGAATTGTTTATTTTAAAAAGAGAATCCATGATTGCTGCGGGATAATCCCCCGAAAGGGTTTTGCTTTTTTTGCTGATACTTGTTGCGTGTGCGCTGAACGTGATCAAGTGTGCCGTGCTGCTGTCGGTCCTTGTCACCTTTATCCCTCGCAGCCAACCATCATGTGGTGCGCCTTGCTTCAACCGGTTCTCCGCATATTCGTGTGCATCTGTTTCCCAATAAGCCAATGAGGCGGGCTTCAGATTGCTTTCTGTATCTTCAATGGCGGTAATAATTTTTTTAGCTGTTTCTTCTACCCAGGTTTCATCGTAACGGCCGAGCACCACATTGCCCACCACGCTATCATGCCAGCACCCGATGCCGTTGTGGGTGTGTGTGGCACTTAAATATAGGAATGGTGTTTTTTCTTTTTCCTCCAACAGTGTGTAAAGTTTTTGCTTTAATGAAGGTGGGAACAAGAGCAGATCAACGCTGATAAGGTAGGTGCGTTTGCCCGCGGAGTTCAGTACAATTATCCGTGCATATAAACTATCATGAACAGATTCAAATTCATCGCGGATGAGGTAGCCGGCCATTGGCATGGGATGATCGGGTGTGATGGATATTTTTTTCCAGCCGGCATATAATGTTTTTTTTTCTTCACCGTTTGCGATTTGCAAGGTGTCGAGCCGCGCCATCATTTGCTTGTAGTAGGGCTTATCGGCCAGGGGGGTTCGGTCAATGGGCCCAACGAATGCAAGGAGCAAACCGATGAGGGCACAGCAAACAACAAGAAGCCGTTTTACCCAGGTCTTCATATGGAGATGCGACCTCTGCTATTTTTCAAGGATGGTAAATTCTGTCCTTCTGTTTAGCAGCCTTCCATCGCGGGTCTTGTTATCGCCCAGTGGTTTATCGGCACCCTGGCCGGAGACGGAAATCCGTGACGGATCAATTCCGGCAGCTACTAAATACTTCTTCACGGCATCCGAGCGTCTGCGGCTTAGCCCAACATTGTATCCGGGCAAACCCGTGTCATCAGTGTGCCCGCTTATTTCAACTTTTAGGGTGGAAGAAGTTTTCATGATTTGCTCTAGAAAGCGGATGTCGTCAAATGATTTTGGCACATCGCTATCGGTAGAAAAATATACGTGCATGGTCCGGTTGTAGTTCACGGTGATCTTATCGAGATATACGGTGTCTGTTATAATGGGATCTTTAGCACTTCCAAAAAAATGATAAGACGAAGAGTAGGGTATATATTCTTTGCCCCACACATGTAGTTTATACCGGCTGCGCAAATTTTCTTTCTTGATCTCTGCCTGGTATAAGCCGGAGTTGGATTTAGAAAATTTGAGTTCTTCGCGCAATGATGTTAGCGTAACCGATGCGTCAATGGGTTTGCGCGAACTTCCATCGGCAACAAATACATTGAATGCAATTTTCATTGGGCTGGAATCTGTAACTACAACTGGAACACCCCTGCCTGAGTTGTATTCTCCCAGTGTTGCGTCTGCAAAATCGGTTAACGAATAGGAGGGAGTTCTCCAGGTTCGAATGTCTATTTTATAAATGTCTTCTTCGCCCAGGCTTTCGTCTCGCACCGAGGATATGTAAGCAAACCCCTCATCACCGGTAAGCACAAAGTATATATCATTTTCAACGGAGTTTATGGGGTAACCCATATTGACGGGCCGTTCCCACGTTTGTTTTTCTTCGTTGAGCGTTGAGCGGTAGATATCCTGATCGCCCATGCCGGCATGCCCATTGGAGCTAAAGTATAAATGCTTTCCACTGGCGGAAACAAAAACAGCATCCTCGTCCAATTCCGTGTTGATCAGGTTGCCTAAGTTTTTTGCCGTTGACCACCTTCCTTTTTCATCTTTGGAGCATAAGTAAATATCAGTGCCACCATAGCCATCGGGCCTGTTGCTGGTGAAGTAAATTGTTTTTCCATCTGCCGTGATGGAGGCAGAGTTTTCTATATGTTCGGTATTGATGTATTGCAGGCCTTCCGGATCCGTCCATGTGGTGTCATTTGATTTTAAAAAAGTGGCAAATATATCGCCCCCATTCGAGTCGTGGTACAAGAGCATCTCCTTGCCATCGGGCGAAAGGTTGATGCTGGCGTTGTGATATTTATTGTTCAGTGGGCCCCACATGTTTTTGGCGGGTGTCCATTCTCCATTTAGTTTTCTGCTAAAGAAAATATCTTCGTAGTACTCATTGTCTTCTCCCACATTTTCGTTCATGTTTTCAGCGGGCCTGCGTGTAGTAAATATCATCAGCGTTTCTTCCGCATTGATGGCAGGCGCATAATCCGGATACGCTGAATTTATACCAGGGCCTAAATTTTTAGTGATAACGCTCACAGGTTGTGCCATCATCACCTTGGCATTGTGGGATTCAAAAATCCTTCTGTTTACCTCGTTTGTTTTTTTTGATTTTTCGAAATCAAGTGAGCGGGCCAGCAAACGGTTGTAGCGGTCGTAACAAAGAATGGCGCTGTCAAATTTTTCAGAATATTGAAAAGCCTGGCCCAGGTAAAAGAAAATATCCTGAGCTACGTTGGCATCGAGTGCGTATGCCTTTTTGAAGTAATACAGCGATCGTTGTTTGTGCAGGCTCAGCATGATAGACCTGCCCGCCATAAAATGTGCCTTGGCATTTTTTGGGTTTGCCTTGCAGGATTTTATGAACATTTCACTGGCTTGCTTGCGGTGTTCAAAATCAAAAATTGCCATCCCTTTGGTGTAATACTCTTCGGATAGTGCCAAAGAATCCTGCTGCGCAGCTAAGGGGAGCGAAACGAAGAATGCCAAAAACAAAATTGCTGGCTTTACAATACAAACCATAGTTGAAATCATTTTTACGATAGGCAAATTAGGGCTCTTTTTTTAATTGTTGCCTATCTAATGTATAATTATATAGGAACGGTTTTACCTTCAGATGAAGTTAAGCCTGAAAGGCTTGAAAATTAATAACCTCCGGTGAAACCGGAGGTTATTGGAAATAACTAAATAGATGACAACCCTGGAAGGGTTGAATATGCCATATAGATTCAATCCGCCCCCAATTTCATTGGGGGTTATTCACATTCAAGTCCTATCGGACTTATCCGCATTAACTTAATCCTACTTTGTCATGTTTACACATACATTGAAATCGAGCGTTCCCCTCTCCTCCTCGCCTTCGCGAAGCGCTTTGGCGGAGCGAGGTGGAGAGGGGTTAGGCCTGCCTGCCGGACAGGCAGGGTGAGGTCCGTGTCGGGCAGATGATCTCTCCCATCAAGTCACCCCCAATTACTCTGCTTTTAAAACCTCACCCCGGCCCTCTCCAGAGGAGAGGGTGACGCTCGGTTGAAACTTTGCGCTTAATTTAATTTTAAGTTCATGTTTTGCATTTCTAAATTATGTAATCTTCCAAAAGAGAACATGACAAAGTAGGATTAATCATCAATCGATATTCAATTTCAAATTTGAATGTAGAATTTAGAATGTTGAATTTTCCTGCCTGCCGTCAGCCATCAGGCAGGGATTTTTGAAGTTGAGTCAGTGTCACTTATTTGGTTCTGGCTTGTGCAGCTTAGGCACTGTGCAAATAGTTTTGTGTGCTCTGCCATTCGTTCATGTCACGGATCATGGTTTTTTCCTTTGGTGAATGGTTTTTCTCTTGTTCGCTTTGAGCATCCTCAATGCAGGTAAAAAATTTAAGCCGGTACTTAAAAACAATTTTACTTCCAATGGCTTTTTTAAAATCGCGCAATGAAAGGCTTTCATCAATCCAGAACAAACTTTCTTCCTGATGGCTGCCTGTGCTGCCAGGCATAACAGGAGCGTCCGTGTGCGCAATGGCTTTGAAAACTTCCTCTTTAAATCCAGGCTTTCCTGTAATATATATTGTATTCCAACTCATGTTTTTTCCTTTATGCCAACAGCTATGCAACAATAAATTCTTTGTTTAGGAGATTGTGCAGAACAAAATAGCGGGCAAC
>JAYVAI010000591.1:0-2339 GCA_043751075.1 Cyclobacteriaceae bacterium
GGCTGCAAAACTGTTTATCAACTGTGGTTCGCGGCCGCATACCCGTGGATAAAAAGTTGGTATGCCGGTGTAGGGCACTGCGGTTGTTTTGTTGAAGGCAACCAGGTTAATCGTATTGTTGCGGCATGGGAACCCCTGAATGCCGATGTTGTATTCCGATCCATTTATTTTTATTGATACATCGCTGGCAGGCAAAGGGTTTTGGCTTCCGAAAGTTTTTATTTCTACATACGTTTTGCTCTCTTCAAACCGGAACGGCTTGCCTTCGCCTTCAAAGATGATCCCGCTAAAGGAATTTTCTTGCGCCTGTCCCTTCCGCAACTGTGCCCAACCTTCGGGACTGTCTTCTATATAGGAGAATGATGAAATACTCCACTCGTTGCTTTCTTCTGTGGCAGGCTTATCGAACCGGGTGCGCCAATAATAGACCGTTGAATCTAAATTTAAAAGCGCCATGGTAGTATGGGCAAGCACTTTGCCTGAAACAGTTTTTTTAATTTTGAATGGACTGTCGAAGGTGAGCGTGGTGTCCACTTCAAACTGAAAATCTCGCTTCAACGAAAGCGGGTTGCTGGATTGCCAGATAAGCCTAACCGATGGTTGAGCTACAATACCAAAATTGTTTGGAAAAAGATTTAGTGTGGCATTAGATGATAGAAAGGTTGTGAGTGTTGCTTCGTTATTGTTTTCATTCAACTCCTTGATCTTGTTCTCAGGGTCAACCTTTACCAGAAAAGAATTATTGCCAGCAGCAATTTTTTCTGTCTTACGGATTTTGAAAAGCAATGTATCGTTATTTAATACCGGTAAAAAAATTGAATCGTAGCTTGCCGTGGAGCCATCTCCGAATGTGCGGATGACTTTAATTTTAAGCGGCTTGTTTTTCACAACACCAAGATTGCTTACTATAATTTTAATGGCAAATGAATCGGTAAGCGCTGTAATGGGCTTGCCTTCAAACGAAAATAAAGAAAGCGAAGAGTTTTTGATTTCATAATCAGGATCGGAATAATTGAACAGGCGCACGGCCGGATCGCCCAGCAAAACCATCTGTTGCACTTGTGTAATGTTTGAAATTGTTTGCGGGGCTGACAACATGTATTGACGCGCCACTTCTTTTTGCACATCGCCAATCCCCTTTTTTATATAGACCGAATCGGCAAAACCAATCTTATAAAAATAATCGGAATAGCTCCGCAGCGATGACACGAAGCCATACGAACTATGCGCAATAAAATTCCTCGCCCCTTTGTTGGGCGCATTGATCCAGTCTTCACCAAAGATGACACCGTTCAAAAAAAAATCGCCTGCATTGCACCCGTTGATGAGGAACACCGGATATTTGCCTTGATTGCTATACCCTAAAACAGGATTGGTGACAAACCCAATATCAATATCAATGAGGCTGGGTGCCGAGTGCCCAAAAAACGTGACAATGTTAAGACCCTCATTTATTTTTTGCGAAATATTGATCAACTCCGAAGGCGATGGGTCGCGCTTTGCCAGCGTGCTGATTGCGCCTCCCCAATAATTTCCTTCGGCTCGCGCTTTGTAGCCATCTAAGTAGGAGCGAAAAATAGGAAGTTCAAAATCCCTGATACCACCGCTTAAGTGAAGGCCTTCTTTTTGCCATGTCTGTATTGTGCCAGCCGTTTCAATTTCTTTGATCTTGTCAAGATAGTTGGCTACCTGCACAGGCGTGGTTGCCGATAGCCGACCCGTTGGCACCGCAGGCTCATAGGTAGTTCCGGAAAGCCCAACAGTAAAATTCATATCCGAACCTGGCATGCCTGCCGTGGGCACCAGGTCTTTAAAAACATTCGATCCCGGATTTATCAAACGGTGAAACCCGGAATTTATATCTCTTGCTTTGCCTATCAGGAACAAATATTTGGGCTGGCCTTTCTCCACCATGAAGCGCATAAATTCATAAATGGCTGCAGGTGATGTTTCACCATAATTAAATTGATTGTACAATTGATCGACCGAAACCACAAGCGTATCATACGATCCACCCGGAGCAGACGCACGAAAGCCTGCATACTCCTTCACCGGATCGCTATAAGCCAAGGCAGGCTTCATCAACAACTTATTTGAAATAACTAGGTAGTCTGCTTGCGCAGGATCGATCAACCTAAAATTTACTTTCCTGATGGAAGGTGTGCTGGTTGCAATAAATGCATAAAGCCTTCGGGCTGCTTCTGCAGAAGGCACCATCGAAGTAAGATTAACTCCCGAAACCCGTGTGCCTACCGAAACAATAGCGGAAAGATCGGTGACATCCCACACCCGCATGGACGAAGGCGCACTCCCCCACTCCACAAACAATTTGCCGGAAG
>JAYVAI010000592.1:0-6046 GCA_043751075.1 Cyclobacteriaceae bacterium
GTCCGACACGGGGCAGAGAAATATATGTTGGTATTCGCTTCAAATTAGCAAATGAATAAGCTAACGTTAAAAGTGGGCTAAGAAACCATGCAAAATCCGATTATTGCACGTTCCTTAGCCAATTACTCATTTGCAACCCCGTTACATGATTTTTTCGTTTATATTTGCATAGTGAAACCTATCCGATTCATATTAGCGATTTATATTACTGCCCTCACGGTTTTTCCTTGCAGCGATCCATATACTTGTAAGGATGAACTCCAAAAAGGTAAACAGGTAATGAGTATTTCTGACCACGAGCATTCTGAAGATGAACAGGATGTGTGCACACCCTTCTGCATTTGTTCTTGCTGCGCAGCCCACATCAGACTTTCTTCCGCATCTGATATAGACTTTGCCGGTGTTATCCATAACACCAAACAGACAATACCATATCTTGAAAAGCTGGTATTATCTGATCATAACCATATCTGGCAACCGCCCAGAATTTAAGTTCCGATTTCTTTTTGCGTCCTCTTTGACGCGTTTTTTCTAAGGCAATTCATTTTGCCCTTAGCAAAGGACTTTTCGGGCTTAACACGAAAACCAATAAACAGAAGAAGAAACAACTGACGAATAAGAAAGGTATGGTCAAACAGATCGGACGCTATTTCTTGTGAACGCTTTTCGGTCTTTTACTTCTTTTGATTTTGCTGGTAGTTTGGTTACTCCCCTCTCTCAATTTAAAACACTAATTATTTATGTTAGACAAGATCATTCATTACTCAATACAAAATAAACTGGTCATTGGGCTTTTAACACTCGGATTGATCGCATGGGGAAGCTATTCAATAACGCAACTTCCCATTGATGCCGTACCCGACATTACCAACAACCAGGTACAGATCATTACGATAGCTCCCTCTCAATCCGCTCTGGATATTGAACGGCTCGTAACCTTTCCCGTAGAGCAAACAATGACAACCATTCCAGATATTAAAGAGATGCGGAGCTTTTCGCGTTTTGGGCTTTCTGTAGTGACCATTGTTTTTCGCGACAATGTGGATGTTTACTGGGCGCGCCAGCAAGTCAACGAAAGACTTTCAGTAGCAGCAAAGCAAATCCCACAGGGCATAGGCTCTCCTGAATTGGCTCCCGTAACCACAGGGCTTGGCGAGATTTATCAATACATCATCCGACCAAAAAAAGGCTATGAGGACAAGTTCAACGCGATGGAACTCCGTAGCATTCAAGATTGGATCGTGCGTAGGCAGTTGCTGGGCACACCGGGCGTAGCTGATGTGGCAAGCTTTGGTGGCCTTTTAAAACAATATGAAATAGCACTTGACCCCGATAAACTTCGCAGCTATGATCTGGGCATCGCTGACATTTTCACTGCACTTGAAAAGAACAATCAAAATACAGGGGGCGCTTACATAGATAGGAAGCCTAATGCTTGGTTTATCCGCAGCGAAGGGCTCATCAATTCAGTAGATGACATCGGAAAGATTGTAGTTAAAAATACGGCAGCCGGAATCCCCGTTCTTATACGCAATGTGGCGGAGGTGCGCTTTGGGTTTGCCAACCGCTATGGAGCGATGACCTATAACAATGAAGGTGAAGTAGTAGGCGCTACCGCCTTGATGCTGAAAGGTGAAAACTCCAACGCTGTTGTGAATCGCGTAAAAAAAAAGATGGAGCAAATCAAAAAAACATTGCCCGAAGGTGTAACCATCGAAGCCTTTCTTGACCGGAGCGCATTGGTGAACCGCGCTGTGGGCACTGTAGAAAAGAATTTAATTGAGGGCGCCCTAATTGTAATTTTCGTTCTGGTTTTATTCCTTGGCAATCTGCGGGCGGGCTTGATAGTGGCTTCCGTCATTCCATTGGCCATGCTGTTTGCGGTATCACTCATGCATGTCTTTGGTGTATCCGGCAACTTGATGAGTTTGGGCGCTATTGATTTCGGTTTGATTGTGGATGGGGCCGTAATTATTGTAGAAGCTACGATGCATCACCTAAGCTTACGAGGAGCCATCCGCTTGACGAAAGAAGAAATGGATTTGGAAGTTTATCAATCAGCTTCTAAAATAAGAACATCGGCAGCTTTTGGTGAAATTATCATCCTGATCGTTTATCTGCCCATTCTTGCCCTGGTCGGCATTGAGGGTAAAATGTTTAAACCGATGGCCCAGACCGTTAGCTTTGCTATCCTTGGCGCGTTCATTCTATCACTCACTTATGTGCCGATGATGTCGGCTCTTTTTCTGAGCAAGAACACTGAGCATAAACGCAATTTCTCTGATAGAATGATGGATTTCTTTCATCGAGTGTATGAACCCATAATCAATAGAGCACTAAAGCACAAGTTTGTTGTAGTCATTTCATCTGTTATCCTTTTTTTGGTAAGCCTCATTTTCTTTATGAGAATGGGGGGCGAATTCCTTCCCACATTGGAAGAAGGTGACTTTGCCGTAGAAACCAGGGTACTTACCGGAAGCAGTTTGTCGTATACTATAGAGACTGCCTCTAAGGGCGCAGAAATTTTGTTGCGCGAGTTTCCTGACGAGGTAAAAGAAGTGGTCGGCAAAATTGGTTCGTCAGAAATCCCTACCGACCCTATGCCTATTGAGGCCTGCGATATGATGGTAATCCTGAAAGATAAAAGTGAATGGAAAAAAGCCGGTGACAGAGTAGAACTTGCTGATAAAATGGGGGAAGCATTGGAAGATATTCCCGGGGTAACATTCGGGTTTCAACAACCCATTCAAATGCGATTCAATGAGTTGATGACGGGCGTACGACAAGACGTGGCAATTAAGATTTTTGGCGAAGACCTTAATGTACTTACCGATCTATCACAACGGATTGGAAAAATTGCAGGAAGCGTAGCAGGTGCGCGTGACCTATATGTGGAGAAAGTTACCGGCTTGCCGCAAATCGTAATCAATATAAACCGCGATGAGGTAGCCAAGTATGGTCTGAACATCGCTGATATTAACCAGGCCATTAATACAGCCTTTGCAGGGCAAGCAGCCGGGCTGGTGTTCGAAGGCGAAAGAAGATATGACCTCACCGTTCGTCTTAGTTCGCAAAGCCGCCAAAGTATTGAAGATGTGCGCAACTTGTTCATTTCTTCTGCGAAGGGCGAGCAGATTCCCTTGAAACAGTTAGCCGATGTGGAATTCAAAATCGGGCCGAACCAGATTCAACGTGAAGATGCAAAGCGAAGAATAATTGTAGGCTTTAATGTGCGAGGCCGCGATGTGGCCAGTATTGTTGAAGAGCTGCAGCAGAAAATTACAAACCAAGTTGACTTTCCGCCAGGGTATTTTCCGACCTACGGGGGGCAATTTGAAAACCTGAAAGAAGCAAAGGCACGGTTGTCAATAGCAGTACCCGTTGCGCTTTTGCTCATTTTAATGTTGCTGTTCTTCACGTTTGGTTCGCTAAAACAATCCGTCCTTATCTTCACCGCTATTCCTATGTCAGCGATTGGGGGAATCTTCGCTCTGCTCTTTCGCGGCATGCCATTTAGTATTTCTGCCGGCATAGGCTTTATCGCACTTTTCGGTGTAGCCGTGTTGAACGGAATTGTACTCATCGCTGAGTTCAACCGCTTGAAGAAAGAAGGCATGACCGATTTGCATGACATTATATTAAAGGCAACTTCCGTGCGACTTCGCCCCGTGTTAATGACGGCTGCCGTTGCCTCTCTTGGCTTTTTGCCGATGGCATTGGCAACCAGTGCCGGAGCGGAAGTTCAAAAACCATTGGCCACCGTGGTGATCGGAGGGTTGATCAGCTCAACACTGCTTACCCTGATCGTACTGCCTTGTCTGTTCATCTACTTTGAGAAAATTGGTTCTAAGAAAATAAACATCTCTTCGATATGAGAATATTAATCATCATCACATTTACTCTTTCATCGCTTGTAGGGCTTGGGCAGTCCAACAAGTTGATGGTTCAGCAAGCCATTGATGTCGCATTAAAAAACAACGCGGGCATCAAGACGGTAGCTTACGAAGTGGAATCGCAAAGGCAATTGAAGAAAACAGGTTTTGATCTGCCCAAGACCAGTGTCTCTTTGCAGTATGGGCAGTACAACAGCTTCGCTAAAAACGATAACAACATAATGATTACGCAAAGTATTCCCTTTGCAGTATTGGGCAGTCAAGCCTCCCTAAACCGATCCTTGCTCGCTTCATCTGAATTAAAAAAAGCGTTTACAGAAAATGAATTGGTTTACCAGGTGAAGCAAGTCTATTATCAGCTTGCCTTTGTGAAGGCGCGACATGAGCTTTTGCTTCAGCAAGACAGCATTTATGAAGGCTTCTTAAAGTCAGCATCACTTCGTTATAAAACGGGAGAAACCAAACTACTGGAGCAGGCCACGGCTGAAACACAGCGCAATGAGGCGAAAAACCAGCTTCGCCAAAATGAAGCAACCGTTGTAATCTTACGCACACAATTAAAGACGCTGCTCAATAGCGAACAGCTCCCCGAAATTTCGGAGAATGAATTAACCGAAATTTCATTTGATGTATCGCAGGACACCACACTATTCGCAAACCCTTTTCTGTCTTACGTGCGTCAACAAGTAGAAGTGGCGAAGAGCCAGAAGAAAGTTGAAACCGCAAAATTTGCCCCCGACCTATTGATCGGGTTTTTCAATCAAACCCTTATCGATATTATAAATGCTGAAAACGGAGCGGTTGCCAACAGCAACACAAGGTTCACCGGGTTTCAAGTGGGCGTCTCCATTCCATTATGGTTCTTTCCGCACCAGGGCAGAGTGAAGGCCGCAGCGTTTAATCAAAAGGCTGCAGAAAGTAATTACACCAATCAGCAGAAAATCATACAGGGACAATCGCAACAGGCTGCGCAACTGTACGGAAAGAATAGAAACAGTTTGGAGTATTACCGCTCTTCCGCTTTGCCCAATGCTGATCTGATACTAAAGCAGTCACAGATCGCCTTTCGCGAAGGTGAAATAGGATATGCCGAATACCTGCTTGGCGTTCGCAATGCCATCAGTATCAAAGAAGGCTACTTGCAAACTTTAAGCGATTACAATCAAAGTATTATTTACATAGAATTTTTATCGGGCACTAAATAAGATCGACCATGACTACAACTAAATCAATTAAATCAATTTCTATACTTTCAATTTTTATTAGCTTGGCTTTGACCATGTCGTGCGGAAGTAAGAGCACCAAAGAGGCGATAGCAGAAGAGCATCACAGCGAAGAAGAGAATACCGTGGAGTTCACCGAAGCCCAATACAAAACAGCGGGCATTGAACTGGGCAAAATTGAAAACAAACAAATCAGCGGCACTGTAAAAGTAAATGGCAAGCTGGATGTGCCCCCTCAACAGATGGTCAGTATTTCCGTTCCGCTCGGAGGATTTTTAAAGAGTACACCTTTGTTGCAAGGATCAAGAGTAAAGGCTGGCCAAGTGATAGCCACGATGGAAAATCTTGACTTCATACAAATGCAGCAGGATTACATAGAAGCGAAGAACCAATCCGAGTTTGCCAAAATGGATTATGACCGGCAACTGGATTTGGCCAAGCACAATGTAAATGCCCAGAAGACATTGCAACAAGCCAAAACAACGTATGCAAGTTGGCAAACAAAAGCCAATGGCCTTCGGGAAAAACTGAAGATGATAAGCATTGACCTTGCCCCCTTGAACGAAGGGAAAATTTCAAGTACCATCAATCTCTACTCGCCCATCAATGGCTACGTAACCCAGGTGAACGTCAACATAGGAAAATTTGTAAACCCTAGTGACATCCTGTTTGAGATTGTTGATACCGAGCACCTGCACGCTGAACTCACCGTATTCGAGAAAGATGTACCTAAACTGAAGATCGGACAAAAAGTTCGGTTCACCCTTGCCAACGAAACCAAGGAAAGAATGGCCACCGTTTTTTTGTTGGGTCGTCAAATCGGCCTTGATCGCACCATACGTGTTCACTGCCATATTGATAAAGAAGATACCAATTTGCTGCCCGGCATGTACCTGAAGGCAGTTGTTGAAACAGGCGGGCTGGAAGTTA
>JAYVAI010000593.1:0-6044 GCA_043751075.1 Cyclobacteriaceae bacterium
CACCAAAATTTTCCATCATCTCCCGCGTATTTTCGATGGATGCATCGGTGAGCTTTTGTGGGAGCTCAGGATCAATCACATTGTATAAAATCGCAGCGAACAAAGTGGCGATCAAACCGGAGAAAATTAAAATAAGATAACCATGCTGGAAGGCCTTGCCGTAAGGAAGAAACCCTCCCACAGACTTGCGATAATCAATACCAGCGTAAACGGCAATGCCGAGATAAATGGCGAGTAATGAGAAAAGTACTTTTAACTGCACCATCAAAGAATAATCAATGATGTACAGCAAAATTGTCATGGTGATACTTACGCCTGCCACGATAAGGCCCCATCGAATAGCATGATTCAAAAGGGTGGGTTGTTCTTTTGTTTCTTCCATAGTTAATTGGTTTTTGGTTGTCGTCTTAAAATTACAGATATTATTATGCTAATAAAAAAACTGATGATGAAGCTTTTAATAAAGTAGTCAATTGCCAAATCAATACTCTTAGTAGCAGGCAACTTGTTCAGGCTTTGTTCATACGCTTCTTTTCCCAATTGCTCTATCACAGCCGGCTGTATGGTATTTAACTGTGCGATGGCCGTGCTAATATAATTGGCGAGAAATTCTGGCACCGCCATACAAAAAATCCAAATCCCCATAGAAATCAACAACGCAAACACCAGTGTAAACAAAAAAGAACTCATCATACCCTGGCCAAAATAAAGAATGCCTTCCTGATAGCCGTCACGAAGTTCTTTCAATCCCATGACCATGAAAACAGAAAGCAGTATGATTCGAAAATCGAAATAGACCGGAAACAAAAAGGGATGCTTGCCCATATAGTAAAGCGCGATCAATAAAAAGAAACCAAGTGCCCCGGCTATCAATCCATTGCGCACCGATATACGCACCATGCGCGAAACGGAATCAAGCATCTAACACTTGTTTTGAATTGTTGAACACGGCCACTGCTTTCCCCGTAAGGGTTTTGCCAAGCCAGGGAGAATTTCTTGACTTCGATTGATTGGCCTCGTGGGTAAAAGTCCACTCGCAAGCAGGATCAAACAAAGTGAGGTTTGCTTTCTCGCCCACTTCGATCACCACCGGTGGCAGGCTTAACAACTTGCGCGGGGCATCGGTAATTTTTTCTATCAGAAGTTCCATTTCCACAGACGAAGCCAGGGAAACCAACTGCGAGGCAAAAGTCTGTAGGTTTATCATTCCGAAATCGGCCAGGTCAAATTCCAAAAACTTGCTTTCATCATCCAACGGAACATGGTTGCTAACGATCACATCAATGGTGCCGTCCTTCAATCCTTTTATCAGCGCGTCCTGATCTGCTTTTTCGCGCAGGGGCGGATTTACTTTATAGTTGGTATCAAAATCCGAAAGCAAATCATCGCTGAGCAATGGCTGATAGGCCGCCACATCGCAACTTATTTTCGATCCTCTTTTTTTGGCGGCCCTCACTATATTTATTGCTTTGGCCGTAGAGAGTTTCGAAAAATGCAAACGGCCACCGGCATAGGCCAACAATTCTAAATTTTTTCGCATCGCCACTTCTTCGGCTATACGCGGCATGCCTTTCAATCCCAACATAGTGCTGTTGGTGCCTTCGTTCATTTGCCCGAATAGGTTAAGCCAAATGTCTTCGGGGTGATCAATCAGTAAGCCATCAAACTTTTGAAGATATTGAAGAGACTTGAGAAAAATATCGGTGTGCCACACGGGCTTGAGCCCATCTGTGAAAGCCAGTGCCCCCGCTTCGTGCAGGTCAATCATCTCAGTAAGTTCTTCGCCCTTGCAATTTTTTGTTACCGCTGCCAGCGTGTGTATTTGCACTAACCGGTTTTGATTGTTGCCTGTAATATAACTGACTTCATTTTTTGTTTGAACCGTGGGCTGCGTGTTGGGCAACACGGCTACTTCGGTGAAACCACCTGCTGCTGCTGCCTTTGCCAACGATGCAAGGTCTTCGCGTTGCTCATGGCCGGGGTCGCCCACGCTGGCACCAAGGTCGAACCAGCCCGGTGAAAGGATCATGCCCTCGGCTTCAATGGTTTTGTCGGCTGTATAATTTTTATCACCAATTTCTTCTATCCGTCCGTTTTGAATGAGGACGTTTTTAATTTTTTTGTGAAAGGAAGATTGAGAAGAGAAAATTTGCGCAGACCGGATCAGTATTTTCATAATTACAATTCCAAAAGTGCTTTTAGTTTTTTTCTTACCTCATTGACCTTGCTTCTTGTACAGAACCAACCTTGTATTGTATAATTGCTTTCTCTGCAGTAAAAATCCGCGCTGGTCTTATGTAGCTGGTTAGCCTTAGTCCGCCAAATTTAAAATCTGTTGTTTTTACCTCAACAGCAAGATTATCATTTTTCTGCCTGCTTGTAATCTGGCAAAGAATGACATCGGGGCCAGGTAATTGAGCCAATACAAATGCAGGTCTGCTTTTAACTTTAGATAAACCCGAAAATGGAAACGGCACCACAACAATATCTCCTTTTACAAATTCTTCCATGCTTCGTCTTCTTCAGGTGTGTCCCAATCGCGGGATAAAACTTTTTCAGACGCTGCCTGAATGGGTAGCGTATCCTTTATGCTTTCTGATTTCTTATATTTTAGAAAGAGAAGATAATCATACAATTCATCCAAAAGGTTTTCTGGAATGTTTTTTATTTCTTCCGATATAGCATCCCTCGTTGACATGATTCAAAGTTACTTTAAAAACCTGATCAATAGAACTTCGGCCAGCAGGAAAAGCAGGGCCAACATTAAAGCATACTTCCACAATGGTGTGCCCAAATATCTCTCTTTTATTTCGTTGCTGAAAGTGTCTGTTGAAGTAGTCTTGAAAATTGAAATGTGATTGCCACCACCAAGGGCGGTTTTGATTTCTTCGCCCTTAAACTGGCCTAACAGCGACTCTCTTTTTTCGAGGTTGAATGCAATCAGGTCGAGCGTGTCGCGCTTGTGCATGGCATAGTAAAAACCCTGGCTCACCGAGAAGCGCGGAATCTCCAGCAAGAGCCTGTCGCCCAGCCTTCTCTGCGAAGGCACCAACTCCTGCAGTCCAATCAGTTTGGCGGGTTCCTCGCCTGTCAGGCTGTCTATGGGGATGGTGACGAGCGAAGAAGAAAGATAGAAATATGGTTTTCTCTCGGCTTTCTTTCCGCTGGATGCCACACGGTACATGACCGGCACGAACATCGCGTTGTTAAAAAAATCGGTAGCACTTTTTTCAAGCGGGCTGGCCATCACAAACGTGTTGCCAAAGCGCGATAGAAACGGCTGCCCATTTTTGAAACGTAGAATGGCCGAGCGGTCGGGGCCCCAGTCCAACAGTTTTTTTGCGCGTGGCATAGCAAGGGCCGCAGTCTTTTCTTCAAACACATTTTCAAAAAAAGGGTTTCTAAAATCAGGCCTGTCCAGTTCTTCGATCTCGGCCATTTCGGTTTTTGCAAGGCTGGGCAAACTCAATAAATTTTTATACGAATCCAATTCCGGTTGCGCTCCACTGATCACCAACAAGCTGCCCTCCTTTCGGTAGGCCAGCAATACATTGCTCAAAGAAGTTTCAATCCTGTTGAGACCATTCACCACTACCAGGTCGGCTTCGTTGATCAAGCTGTAATCAATATTTTTTACAGAATACGCATGAAAGTCAAAAAGCTGCCGGTTGCCAAACACTTTTTCTATATAGGTGCTTGCTGCATCGGCTTTTACTTCTATCACTTTTAGTTTGCCCGAATAGTTGAGTGTAAAATAAAACTCATTGTCAAAACTCACGGGAAAGTCGGAGAAGCTGAACACGGCTTTGTTGTAACCTTTTAATGAGCCCGACAAGTCGAAGGAAGTTTCAACCGAACTATTGGGTTGCAAGGTGATGGAAGAAGTTGCCGCTTGAACACCATTAATAGTAAGGCGGGCAATTAATCCTTCCAATGTGCGCGGCCCTTCGTTGCGCAGCCGCACGCGCACCGAATTTTTTTCGCCACCGATCACAAAGGGATTGTCGAGAAAAACAGAATCCACAAATACATTCGACAGTTTTTCATATTCCACAGGCACTAAGCGCAATTGCCAGGTGGAGTCAACAACAATATCGTTGCCTATGGTTGACTTTTGAAAATCGGAAACCCAAAATACCGTGCTGCCTGACGCACTGATGCGCTTGGTTATTTCATCTAACGTGCGGCTGATGGGCGATAGGCGCACTTGCGAAAGCTGGTCCAAGATTTCCACACCCGATTTGAATGAATTTGAAAAAGGGGCAAAGTCGTTGGTCAGCAGTTTGAAACGCGTTTCGGGCGGAAACAATTTCACGATCTCGCGCACAAAGTTGACTGCGGCATCCAACGCACGCACCTTGCCTTCCACCGGTGCCGACATGCTGAACGAGTTGTCTAAGTAAATGGCAATGTTGCGTTGTGAGCTTATCTGCTCGCTGGCAGGCAAAAAGGGTTGGGCAAAAGCCATCACCAAAAAAAACAAAAAAAGCAGGCGCGAGGCCAGCACAAGATATTGCTTCAGCTTACGCTTTTGAGTGGTTTCCTGCTTTATTTGTTTTAGGAAACGGATAGTTGAAAAATAGATGCGGGTTGTTTTGCGGAAATTAAAAAGGTGGATGATGATGGGTATGGCCAGCGCACCAAGCGCCCATAGAAACATCGGATAGTTAAAACTCATCGCAGCAAAAGTAAACAAACAAAGGGGATTTGGTAAGATTCAAAATTTCAAATTCAAGGTTCTGAATCCGCATAAAAAAAGGCCACCTCGTTGAGATGGCCTTTTTTTCTGGTAAGTAAAACTTTTTGCTTTACTTTTCCTTTCCCCCCAGCATGAGCAGGTCGTTCACGTTGATTTCCGTTATGTAGTGCTTCTCACCTTTGTCGGTTTCGAAATTGCGGTGCATGAGTTTGCCTTCCACGCACACTTCCATTCCTTTCTTTAGAAACTTCTCCACTACATCAGCCAGTTGGCCCCATATCACAATGTTGTGCCACTGGGTGTCTTCCACCTTTTCCCCCTTTTTGTTTTTGTAACTGTCGGTGGTGGCAATGGAGAAGGTAGCCTTCTTCGACTTGTCAAACACTTTCACTTCGGGGTCTTTGCCCAAGCGACCGATCAACTGCACACTGTTTCTCAAACTTTTCATAATGGTTAAAATTTAAATTGTTAAAAATTGTTTTTAGTTTTTGCCAACCGTTGAGTTGTTCAGCGATTGACGATGCAAAGGTGGGGGGAGAAAAAAACCGCAGTCGTAGGTTAGTCAGTTACTTTCGGTTATATTCGCTTGTAAACGTTTACAGACGGGAAATAGGGCGAAACGGGTAGGGAAAATGGGTTTTGAGAGATCAACAAAAAGTAATTGGTCAGCCAAACAATTCAAAAACAAAAGCTACAGATGGAGCTTATTACAATTATTACCCAACAGTACCCTTGTCCATCGCTGTAACAAAGCAAATAGAAAATGAAAAAGTGGACCAGTTTACTTTTATTTACCCTTCTTCCCATAGCTTATTCCTCTTGTGAAAAGGAAGCAGAGAAAGTAGTATATGGGCTTGAGGTAAAAAAGGTTGTGGAAAGAATTAAAGATGAAAATCAATTTGATAATATTGAAATACTATTTACTGCCAATACCCAGAAATTTCCGGATCACCTGATTATTGATTGCATCAGTTATAAGGAACTAAGAAAAGTAAAAATACACAAGAGATTAATTCGATATAATATCGCAAATGACATATATAAATCACTCAATATTGAAACACAAAAGAAAGTATCAAAAATTGATGTTTTTTTCTCTGTGCGGAGCACGGATTTTTTTTTACAAAAGGTAAATTAGATATCCAGACTTTCAATGTCATTAATGGTAAGCTGGAGTATAGTTTACAGTAGGAGTTACTTTAGGGCATCTGTAAAAACCCTTCCTTTCATCACCTCAACCCCTTCCCCTTCTCCAAAATAGAAGGGGTGATGGAGTTTTTAGAGATGTCTTTTTAGCAAGGTGATTACTCCAGCGCCACAAAAAGCTCGGCTTGCATTTTCCAAA
>JAYVAI010000594.1:0-6033 GCA_043751075.1 Cyclobacteriaceae bacterium
CCCTCCATCACATCGCGGCCCGGCCCCGCACCGGCATCTTTGATAATCGCTGTTTTGTATTTGGAGCCGAGGTTATCGCTTCCGCGATAGTTGGGTTCAAACACAAAGTAACCTTCGTTGGCAAACAGTTGAGAGCGGGGCGCAAAATTTTCCATTGATGATGCATTGGGCCCACCGTGAACAATCAACACAAGCGGATATTTTTTTCCGGATACAAAATTGGTTGGATAGGTTAACGAACCACTGTGTTGAAATCCTTCCAACTGCCAGCGCACGGTTTCCGTTTTGCCGAGTGCCATGGATTTTACTTCATCGTTGAAGGTGGTGAGCTTGCGAGGAAGCGAAGTGGCATTGGCCAAAAAGAAAAGTTCTGACGGCTGCGCAGGATCCGTTCCGATAAACGCAATGCTTCCATTTTTTCCTACCGTCATGTCCACCCAAAACGACCAGTTGGGGCTGATGGTGCCTAAGTTAAGTTTTCGGGCAGCACCTTCTGTTGGTTGAATCCACAACGAAGTGCGATGATCATCGTGACCACCCACTAAAATACTTTTTCCATCGGGCATCCAGATAGCTCGATATATATCACGATCAATAGGAGCGGTCAGATTTTTTCCTTCTCCGTTAGCCGATGTCGTAAGCCAAATATCATTGATGTTCCCGCTTTGTCCATCTCTTGTGTACCAATAACACAGTTTAGATCCGTCTGGTGAGAAGGTGGGATACCCTTCCATCTGATCTCTTTTAGTTAACGCTATTACGGTGCCGTCAGAGACATTTAACAATTGAATATTCCGGTATGGGTTATCTCCCGAATAAACGGTTGCAACTTTTACAAACGCTATTGTTTTACCATCGGGGCTCCACGACAAGGGGGACGATGGTGCGCCCGGAGGAATGGTAACGGGCAACGTCCAGGTGCCTGACGTTAAGCGTTTAGCTTCTCCACCTTGCGAATTGATAAGCCAAATATGAGATGGTGTGCGCAACGAAGAAACAAACATATCGTTGTTGCCCGCCTCAAACGAATCATATCCTTTCTCTATCTGCTCTTTGTTTGTGGGTTCATCGGCTGTCACAAAAGCTATCGAAGTTCCATCGGGGCTCCAGGCAAAATGCTGCACGCCCCTGGGTGCTTTGGTAATTTGTTTGGCTTCACCGCCTCCCATATTTAAAATGAAAAGCTGAACTTCTTTTCCCTGGAGCGGCCTTGCCAAAAATGCAAGTTGCTCTCCGGTAGTTGACCACCGTGGCTGCGATACACCAGCACGGTCGTAAGTAAGAGGCCGGTTTTTACCGGATGCAACATCCACCAATACCAATTCTACATTATATCTGTTTGCTTCATAGTCGGGTCTTGATACCACCATAACAATACTCTTTCCGTCAGGGGAAATTTGTGGATCGGAGAGGTTGGTGAGTTTGCCCATATCGGCCAACGCAAATTTTTTCTGGGCATGGATGACCAGAGGAACAGCAAGGAGCAACAGTACGAACAATAAGTACGAAAGGCGAATGAGTGTTTTCATGTAGGGTTGGGTTAATGTCTTTTACAAGTTAAACTAATTTACTCTATCGTGCGTTAATCGCAGTTTCGATTTCAAAAAGTTAATGTTTATCAATCTGGTGCTTTCTGTTGGATGAAATATTCTCAATGGTCCATTCAATCTTTTTTTCGAAGGTATGTTTTCGCACGTTGCAATTTTGCTTCGTGCACACACGGCATGAAAAATCGAGACAGCCATCGGAGTGCACATACAACTCAAGCGTTTCGCCAAATTCTTTCCGCACCAGCGAGGCCAATGCATCTATCTCGTTGTGTGCTTCGTGCACATTCAAATACCAAGGTATGGTGATGTGTGCATCGAGGTGAAGCACGGGCCCGTATTTTATGATGCGCACATTGTGAAGGTCAATCCAGTTTTCCTTTCTTTCACGGTTTAGCACAGCCACCATTTTTGATAACAGTTCCCGATCAGTTTCATCCATGATGCCTGCTACCGATTGGCGCACGATTTTATATCCGTTGTAGAGAATGAGCCCGCCAAAGAAAATGGCCACGGCACTGTCCAACCAGTTTAATTTCAAAAAATAAATGGCAAGCAGTCCGGCTATAATGCCCAATGTTGAGTAGGTGTCGGTTTGCAAATGTTTGCCGCTGGCAATAAGTGCATACGAATTGTGATCGCGGCCTGTGCGAACGCACCAGGTGCCCATAAGGAAATTGATAACGGCCGTGATGGCGATCAGCACAAGGCCGATGTTCAGCTGGTGAAGTTCGCGCGGATAGACCAGGGCATGAATGGATTCAAAAAGGATGACAACGCCTGCAATCACGATCAGCGTGCCTTCCACGGCCGAAGAAAGGAACTCCACTTTGCCATGACCATAAGGATGGTCTGCATCGCGGGGACGGGCCGACACGATCAGGCTGTACAATCCTAAAATTCCTGCCACCACATTTACGATGCTTTCCAATGCATCGGTAAGGATGGCTACGGAGTCTGTTAAATAATAGGCAACAAACTTGATAGCGAGCAACACGATGGCCACCACCACTACGAGGCGTTGTATCTGGATATTTTTTTCTGAAGCCGTCAACCTTTCGCTTTTTTGTTTTTCACAATTCCAACAATGGCCACTATCGCAATCACGGCCCACACCGAGTTGATGAACGTAAACGGATATACTTCTTTGTAAACACTGTTGATGATCAAAAAGATTGCCCCCGAAAAATTGAGTACTTGAAATGTGAGCGAATCGGATTTTATTTTTTGATAACTATTGAGGCCATAGGCTGCCACAACTTCTATGGAACCGATCCACCCGAGAATGTCAATTATAGTTGGGAGCATATGTTAGGGATTAGGGGTTGGGGATTAGGCATTGGGAATTAGACATTGGGTTACCTCATTTTCACCCTGAGCAAATACATATCGCAGGTGATGTAGAGTGTTTTTTCGTCAGGGGAAAGGGCGCAGTTGGCCGAGGCTTCGGGCAATTTTATTTTCCCCAGCACTTTTCCATCCTTATTAAAAATCCAAACCCCACCAGGGCCGGTGGCAAAAACATTTCCTTGGCTGTCTATTTTCAATCCATCGGGCAATCCTTTTTCAGTGGCCCCTGCGGAAGTCGCATTATAAAATATACGGGCACTGGAAACGGAATCTGATTCGCTCAAACTGAACTCGTACCAGATCGCCTTGGCAGGATCGGAACAGGCCACTAAGAATTTTTTCTCTCCCGGCATAAAAGCAATTCCATTTGGCTTAGTAATGGAATCGACCAGAAGTGTTACAGATCCG
This sequence comes from Cyclobacteriaceae bacterium, assembly GCA_043751075.1. Classification (GTDB taxonomy): domain Bacteria; phylum Bacteroidota; class Bacteroidia; order Cytophagales; family Cyclobacteriaceae; genus ELB16-189. The sequence goes on from JAYVAI010000594.1 coordinate 3,306, forward strand.
TTTTTGGAAATTTTGTAAACCCCGTTGAATGGGATTTCTTTGTCAACATCGTCATCTAAATTTTGTAAACCATAAGGTGGATCGGTGAAAAACAGATCGCCATTGCTTCTAAAGGCTGCATCGTTTGGGCTGCTGAACCGCTTTCCGTTGTAGTTGGATGCAAGTGCAATAAAATCTGATTTTGGGTTGTTGAGCGGGGCGTTCATTTTTGCCACTTGGCGGTTGCCGTGTTGGCATAAGATCAGCGAGTCGTTGTGCAGCAACAAACCGTTGGCCCCGGGCTCGCGGCTTCGGGTTGAGTCGCCTGTAAATCCGGATGGTGTAAGATAGGGCACAGCTCCACCGCCTTCGGTCCATTTGTGGATAATATTTTTAGGTACATCGGTAAAGAGCAACATTTTTTCTTTCTCGATCCACACGGGCCCTTCGCTCCATTCATAGCCTTCGCCAATAATTTCTATGGAAGCGTTTGTTGAAATTATTTCATCCAAGGCGGCATCAGCACGTTCAATGCTGCCGATTGTTCTTATTTCTTTTGTGCCGCATGCGGCCAATAGCGATGCCATTATTAATAGGAATGATTTCATGGTGGTATTTTTTTGTGGAAGGTATGAAAAATCAGCTATGAATTTTGCAGAAATGTTTTCACCGAAATATCTTTTCAAAAAATCATCTGCGAATCACTATTTTGCGGTTCACTTTAACAGCCATGCAAATAGATACAGTTAAAATACCGATACGCCCAACGCGCATCTTCCTTCCCGAAAATTTTTCAATCACTACGTGGGAAAACCTCAAACCTTATTTTGATTCCTTGGTGCAGAGAGAAATCGGCAATGCTGATGAGTTGAGACAATGGCTGCACCATCGCAGCGAACTCGAGTCGGTGATCAGCGAAGACCTTGGTTGGCGTTACATAAAAATGACTTGCTATACCGACAACGAAGAACACAGCAAACGTTATCAGGATTTTATCGAGAACATTCAGCCTAAAATAGCCCCGCTTTCTGATCTGCTAAATAAAAAAATGGCAGCATCTCCTTTTCTATCTGAACTGGAACATGAGCCGGGTTTTAAAATTTTGATCAGGAATGTAAAGAAGGACATCGAGCTTTTTCGGGAAGAAAATATCCCGTTGTTCACACAGATCAATACGGATACTCAACGGTATGCGCAATTGTCCGGGGCAATGATGGTGGAGATCAACGGGCAAGAACTTACGCTGCAACAAGCCAGTGTTATTTTACAATCAACCAATCGCGCCAAGCGGGAAGAGGCTTACCAAAAAATTTCTCAGCGCAGACTGAAAGACAAAACAGAACTGGATGATCTTTTTTCCAAATTGATTTCTTTGCGAAATCAGGTGGCGGTGAATGCAGGGTTCGAAAATTTCCGCGACTACATGTTCAAGTCGTATGGCAGGTTTGACTACACACCTAAAGATTGTTTTGATTTTCACGAGGCCATAGCCAGCGAAGTGCTGCCCATCCTCAACCAATTAAGCAAAGAGCGAAAAGAAAAATTGAAAGTTTCAACCTTGCGCCCATGGGATAAAGCCGTGGACCCCGAAGGCCGCGAACCGCTTAAAGCCTTTGAAAACGGAAACGACTTGACGGAAAAATCCATTGAATGCTTTCGAAGAATAGATCCTTTCCTGGGCCAATGCCTTTCCATCATGAAAGAAATGGGCCATCTTGATCTTGAATCCCGTAAAGGAAAAGCCCCTGGTGGTTACAACTATCCGCTCGCTGAAATTGGGGTGCCATTTATTTTTATGAACGCCACCTCTACCATGCGCGACATGACTACGATCATGCACGAAGGTGGTCATGCTGTTCATAACTTCCTTACTAAAGAGTTGGCACTGTGTGATTTCAAATCCCCACCTATGGAGGTGGCCGAGCTGGCTTCCATGTCCATGGAATTGATCTCGATGGATGCGTGGGATATTTTCTTTCCCAACAAAGAAGATTTGCGCAGGGCCAAGCGCGAGCAATTGGAAGACATTATTGAAACACTGCCTTGGGTGGCAACCATCGACCAGTTTCAACATTGGCTTTATGAAAACCCAACGCACACACCGGACGAGCGAAAGAAAAACTGGAACCATGTATTTGCGCGCTTTGCCGACCCGGTAACGGATTGGAGCGGACTGGAAGAGGGAAGGGATTTTGGTTGGCAAAAGCAATTGCATTTGTATGAAGTGCCTTTTTATTACATCGAGTATGGCATGGCGCAGCTTGGCGCGATTGCCTTGTGGAGAAATTATAAACGTGATAAACAAAAAGGATTGGAAGGATATATGAATGCTTTAAAATTGGGCAACCTCACCACCATACCAGAAATTTACAAAGCCGCCAATATCAAATTTGATTTTAGCAGGGAATACATAAAAGAATTGATGGACTTTGTAAAAGAAGAGTTTGCAATAATTTAATTGGTATAGGCGTTTAGTTGTCCCAACAAAATCCTTAATAGAATACGTTTTAGGGGCATTTCATACCATACCTTTTAGGAGTAAATCGAGGATTGACCCCCAGATTGTTCGGAATGCCTCAAGGCCAACCTTAGTAGAAAACATATCAATCATATAGTCAAACCTTATTACCTTATCCCTAAGCCGCAGAATGCCAGAATAAGGTAATAAGGTTGTGTTAAACGCAGTGAACCATGTTCTACTAAGGTTATCAGAGGCGTAGTTTTTTTAAAATGTCCAACTCAAATGAAG
>JAYVAI010000595.1:0-2322 GCA_043751075.1 Cyclobacteriaceae bacterium
ATAATGGTCGCTGATAAACTCACCAAAGTTCATGAGGTTGTAGGTGATGGATGAATAGATGGGCGATTGATTGCCGAGGTGAAGTGCGAGCAAAGGATAGGGCAAGGTGTTGAACACATATTCCCCGGTAAGGGTTACGTAGCCAACTCCAAGCGGGCCAGTTTTTATTCTCTTGGTGAAGTTGAAACGCAATTTGTCATAATCAAAATCGCTGCCCAGCACGCCTGCTATCCCGCGCGTATATTTCAAGGTGATCACAGGCCATTTGTTGGTGCCCAGGCTTACCCGCTCGTTGTCGTCTTGTAGAAACACTTCGTCTTTTGCATACCGCGATTCGATGCTTACTTCCGAAGTTTGAAACCGGTCTTGGATGTCGGAAACATCAGTAGGGTTCACATATCCAAAATTAAAAGTAGGATCGAACGTCCAATGACGGAACGATACGCGCTGCGAATAACCTTTGAAGAGTTCGCGCTGAAATGAAACGCGATATTCGTCACTATAAAAACCCCTGCGGAAATATCCCCACCGTGAGGCCGCCAGAAAGATGGGGTTGTCGGCAAGGTTTTCGTCATCAAGACCTAACCGTCCAAGATCCTTGCGCGCCCTAAAAGAAACGGTAGTCCATCGGTCGCGCGAAAGTATGTGTTGCACTCCCACCATGTATTTGAATTTCGCATCATCAAATCCATACGCACCTTGAAATTGATAAATCCATCGCTTACTGAATTTGTAATTTGTTTTGAAGCCAGCCTGAAAGCGGAACCCTTCAATGTTGTTCCAGGTAGCGGTACTGAGGTATGGTCCCACATCCAATTTGCCTGCATCATAATATCCATCCACCAAAACTTTTATAATGTCGGTGTAGGTTTTTACCACCGGAATATTCTTGAGCGTATCAATCATGCGATAGACGCTCTTCTCTGTTTCGCTCAGCGGCTCGTGGCGCAGGGTGTCCCAATATTTTTCTTCTTCAAACTGGCGGGCATTTTCCGCTATTTCTATGGGCCGCTCATAAAACACAAGGTCGCGCGGCTTGTTGGTGACAAAATTTTTGTTGCTGGTGTAGAATTTGGCCAACATGCCTGCGTTGTTTTTGCCAAGCTCACCAACATCTATCAACACACGGTTTTTGATTGGCAGCCAGGGGCCAAGGTCTGTTTTAGTTAACTCTTGTTGCAGTCTTATTTTTTCAATGAAGTTTAAATTCGCCTGCGCGCCCATCGTGGCATCTATCTGCCGCAGGGCAAATTCTTTTGTTGTTATCCAGATGGTGCCGGTGAAAGCCAGGTCTTGCGGGCTCTTGGGAAAGAAATCAAGGCGGTAGCAAAAATCATCGCCAATAAAAAGGCTATCGGTAAGATCATATTCATAATATAATCTCCAGCCGTCTGCGATGGGCGAAACAAATTCCTTGCTTAAAATATTCAACCAGTTCTGATAGAAATTATATTCTTGAAACGAGGAGCCGATCATTTGTGTAACGGTGGAACCATCCTCCACGCCCAATCCATTTATTTTTGTTTTGATTATTTGCTCCTTGCTTAGCGAAGGGTTGTCGCGATAATAAATTTTTGAAACGCTCTCGGTGATGAAGAGCGGTAGTATGGGCTTGCCATCTTCTCCGGCAATGCGTTCTACGCTGTCCAATACTTGGGTGATCTTCTTAACGATTTTGCGCTCACGAAATTTGTCCGATATATTATCAACATCAACCTCAATTTTGGTGTAGGTGTCATATTCATAAGCTGTCAACTTTCTTTTGTCGTTGTTGCTTTTGTTGCGCACCACTTTTCGCAGTATATCAAAGGCGGGGTTCTCCCCTGCATAAACAATCACTTCCTGAAGGCCAATGGACTCCTCCATCATCTGAAAATTTATTGTCTGCCTGATGCCACGAGTCACGGCCTTGCTCCTGGGCTTGTAACCGATGTAAGAAGCAATTAGGGAATCAGTTGAATGGTTGGTCCTTAGTGTGAAGTTTCCATCAAAATCAGTAGCCGTGCCAATGGAAGTTCCCTTGAAAACAATATTTACAAACGGAACCGGATCACCCGATGCAGCATCGGTAACTTTTCCCTGCACAATAGTTTCTTGTGCAAGCAGTGCCCAATGGGTGGCAAGCAGACAAGGCAAAACGATAAATAGCTTAGTAAGATACGTGATGTTGTTATTCACAGAATAGGAAAATAGAATTTCAAAATTAAGCATTTATACGGAGGGGATCGGAATAGGTGTACAGACAGTTCCCTTTAAATTTCAGATCAAATGCTAAGTGGTTCTTTGTCACCCAGATGACGGGGAGCCGTGCCCAACACATAC
>JAYVAI010000596.1:0-2315 GCA_043751075.1 Cyclobacteriaceae bacterium
GCAAAAAAAATATGACAGTGCGCTGATAGAATACAAGCAGGCACAAAAACTTTCTTCTACGTTGGGCGACATACGAAGTGCGGCCGAGCTCTTACAAAACATCGGCAACATTTATTTTGACAAGGAGCAACATGCTAATGCATTGACAAACTATCAACAATCGCTCAATCTTGCCAAAAGTATTTCTGTTAAGCCGATCATTGCCTATGCCTATTCGGCCATTGGCCAAGCATACTTCATGCTCAAAAAAAACGATGATGCTTTGCTGTATTTAGATTCTGCACGGATATCAGCAAAAGTCCTTGGCAACACAGACCTGCTCATGAACACCTATGATGCCATCAGTTCGGTATATGAAGCGAAAGGGGATTACAAAAAAGCGTTGGCAATACACCAACAACTGGAACAGCTTAAAGACAGCGTGACACAATCGGAAAACCGAAAACTCTCAGAAGAAACCCAGGCGAAGTATGAACTGGAAAAGAAAGAGGCCAGGATTTTGTTGCTCACCAAAGATCAGGAACTAAAAACACTTGCCCTGCAATGGCAACGGGAGATCAAGATAGGTGCAACCATTGCTATTCTATTGATTGGTGTGATCGCCTTTCTCTTGGTGAACCGCTACCGCGTTGGCAACCGGATAAAACGGCTTGCCGAAATAGAGCACATGCGCAACACCATTGCCCGCGATTTGCATGACGATATCGGCTCCACCTTGTCCACCATCAACATCATCAGCAACTTGGCCATGCACGAAAATATGGGCGGCAACAATATACACTTGGGCCGCATAGCCGAGCAATCGTCCCGCGTAATGGAAAGCATGAGCGACATGGTGTGGGCCATCAACCCGATCAACGACTCTCTTGAAAAAACAATGGTGAAAATGAAAGTGTTTGCCACCGAGATATTGGAGCCACTGAATATTACAGTCTATTTCTTGGGCGAAGAATCTTTGACCGGCTTATCGCTCGATGCCGAGAAAAGGAAAAATCTTTTTATGATCTTTAAAGAAGCCATCAACAACGCGGCCAAATACAGTGCGGCTTCGGAAGTAGAAGTTGTTTTGAAAAAATCGGAGGGTAAATTGATGTTGACCGTAGCCGACAACGGGAAAGGCTTTGTAGTTGAAACCATAAAAAAGGGGAATGGTCTTGCCAATTTAAAATCGCGGGCAGATGCCATGCGCGCAACGTTCAGCCTAACTTCGGCAGCAGGTAAAGGCACCCGCTTAGAGGTGGTGGTTGCCACTACATGATTAGGGTATATGGAGTGAACGGGTTATTTGTTTCCTTTAACACAGTCAAACACAAATGGCTTTGTCGGTTTTACTATATGAAGATAACGACCTGCTGCGCGAGAGCATCGGCAGCATGATGCAGTTGGATGACCGCTATCAGCTATCGGATTCGTTCAACAACGTATTGCTGGCGGAAAAGCAGGTTGCCGAATTATGCCCCGACATAATATTAATGGACATTGATATGCCTGGGCGCACGGGCATTGAGGCCGTAAAAAGAATTCGGGCCAGGGGTGTTCGTATTCCCGTACTAATGCTCACGGTGTTCGATGATACCCGGCACGTGTTCGATGCCCTCTGCGCGGGCGCCTCGGGCTATTTGTTGAAGAAGCATCTTTCCACAAAACTTTTTGATGCGATGCACGAAGTCCTAAACGGTGGCGCACCCATGTCGCCCTCCATCGCCCACATGGTCATAGCCTCTATGCAGAAGCCAGCCGATACCAACACCTATCAGTTGACGGCCCGCGAAAAGGAAATACTTTCTTCGCTCGCCAAAGGCAACAGCTACAAAATGATGGCCAACGAGTTTTCGATCTCTATTGACACCGTGCGCGGCCACATAAAAAAGATTTACGAAAAACTGCACGTACACTCGCAGACGGAAGCGGTGAGCAAAGCATTGAATGAGAAATTAGTGTGAGCCCCGAACGTCATCTCATCATTCGCAGATAGCCCATTGCCCTACATGATCATGTACTACCGCCCTAATTAAAAAATGGCGATTTTTCGAGCCAACTAAAACCGGCCATGGAAAAAAAAATCACAGGCAATCCTACATTAAAAATCACGATTGCAACAATCCTGTTCTTTGTCGGGGCATTTATTTCAAATGCTCAAATCAGCAGTACCTTCAATACTGATGCCGAGGGCTGGACTTTTTCAGATCAAAATTTGAATCCTCAAATGGTAATTTATAATAGTACAGGGGGCAACCCCGGAGGAAACGTTACGTCCACGATTGGAACCCAAGTTTACTACTGGACTTCCCCGTCAAAATTCAACGGCAATATTG
>JAYVAI010000597.1:0-5985 GCA_043751075.1 Cyclobacteriaceae bacterium
TTACTCATGATGTTTTGGTGTGGTAACTCAAACATCATAAAAAAGGCGGTGGTACATCGTACCTCCGCCTCATTTTATTTTTGTCGGATGACAGTAATTCGATATTCAAATTTTAATGTTGAAGTGGGATCAGTTCTCCTTTTTGATTTCTGGTCTGCCCAGGTTAAGGCTCGGTGCATTTCAAGTTGACATCAAAATTACTTTCCCCCCCTAAGTAATTTATCCCCCCTATTTTCCCGATATTTCCTCACCTTAAATCAACCCTCTATGAAAAATGTTTGGAAGAAGCTAAGCTTGGGCGCGGTAGCCATTGGCATTGTTGCCGTTGCTGTTTTTTATTTTAAAGATGGCAAAAGCAGCAAGGCATTTAATTCTGCTGTCAACCCTGCGTTCGGAGAATATATTTCCTCTTACACAACAGGCGTCATCGGTTCAGGCTCGCCCATCCGCATGGGATTTTCACGCGATGTGGTGGACTCTGCGTCAATAGGAAATGAAACCACTGTAAAACTTTTTGATATAAGCCCATCCGTAAAAGGCACCACGGTTTGGCTCGACAGGCGCACGGTGGAATTCAGGCCAGAGGCACGATTGGTGTCGGGCCAGATTTACGAAATCAAGTTTCAACTTTCTAAGTTGGCCGAAGTGCCCGAAGCCCTCAAAACATTTGAATACACCTTGCAGGTGATACCTCAGAATTTTGAAGTCTCCATAGAAAACATTAAGCCCTATATAAAAACAGATTTGAAGCGGCAGAAAATTGAAGGCACACTTTTCACGGCCGACTTTGCCGAAAATGATGCCGTGGAAAAAATGGTGGCTGCCCAACAAGATGGAAAAGCATTGAAGGTAAACTGGAGCCACACTGCCGAAGGGAAACAACATTTGTTTGTGGTGGAAGATGTGGCGCGCAAAGAGGAAGCAAGTAAGGTGAAATTAGCTTTTGCAGGAGCAAGCCTGGGTGTAGAGCAAAACAATGAACAGGAAGTGGAGATCACCGCGCTGGGCGATTTCAAAATTACCAATGTGCGCGTAGAGCAAGGCACGAGCCAGCACATTGTGATACAATTTTCTGATCCCTTGAGCGAATCACAAAACCTGGAAGGACTGATCAGCGTATCAGAACTTTCCAGCCTCGACTTTGAAATAAAAGACAACGAAATACGCGTGTATCCATCCGTGCGCCAAACAGGATCGCGAACACTTGGCGTGGAGGCGGGAATAAAAAATATACTCAATTACAAAATGGCCTTGCCCGCCAACTTCGACATTGCTTTTGAACAAGTGCTTCCTGCCGTGCGCTTTACGGGAAAGGGAAACATATTGCCTGCCAGCGATGGGCTCACTATGCCCTTTGAAGCGGTGAACCTCAAAGCGGTGGATGTGCAGATCGTAAAAATATTTGAAAACAATGTGCTTCAGTTTCTTCAGGTAAATGATTACAACGGCAATCAGGAACTGAGAAGAGTGGGCAACCGTGTTTTCAATAAAATGGTTTCACTTGAAAATTCTGGTGTTACAGATTTTGGAAAATGGAACCGCTTCACCTTAGACCTTTCCAAATTTATAAATGCCGAGCCAGGTGCCATCTATCAGGTGCAAATAAATTTTAAGAGATCGTACTTGGCGTATGTGTGTGAAGGTGGCGATGAAAGCCAGGCTGCTCCACAATCCGCGTTTGAAGAAGAGGCGCAGGACGAAGAAACAGAAGGAAGTTATTGGGATTCGTATGAAGATTATTACTATGAAGACTACGATTGGCAACAACGCGACAATCCGTGCCACGCTTCATATTACACAGGCCAGAAAAAAATCATGCGCAACATCATCGCCTCCGACCTCGGCCTGTTGGCCAAGCGCGGTGGCGATGGCAACACGCTGATCGTTGTGAACGATTTAAAAACCACACAGCCGCTTTCAGGTGTTCAGTTAGAGTTATATGATTTTCAAACGCAATTGATTGGCAGTGCCTCTACGGGTGCCGATGGCAAAGCACTCATTTCATCCAAACAAAAACCTTTTGCAGTGATCGCAAAAAATGGGTCGCAGCGTGGCTATCTTAAAATACAAGATGGCGAATCGCTTTCGCTCAGCAATTTCAATGTGAGTGGCGAAGCGGTGAACAAGGGCCTGAAAGGATTTTTGTATGGCGAGCGTGGCGTGTGGCGGCCCGGTGACTCGTTGTATTTGAGTTTTATCCTCGAAGACAAACTTAAATTACTTCCACCATCTCACCCCGTTGTGTTTGAATTGCAAAACCCACAAGGGCAAGTTACTTCACGGCTGGTAAGGGCCAATCCCGAAAACGGTTTTTACAAATTTGCCACCGCCACTTCATCCGATGCACCCACAGGCAATTGGCTGGGCCGTGTAAAAGTTGGCGGAACGGAATTTTCACAGCCCATCAAAATTGAAATGGTGAAACCCAACCGCCTTAAAATAAAGTTGGATTTTGGTGTGGATAAACTTTCCGCCAGAAACAATTCCGTGTCGGGAAATCTACAGGTCAACTGGCTGCATGGCGCGCCCGGAAAAAATTTGAAAGCACAATTTGAAGTGTTGCTTACCAAAGGCACAGCCAAGTTCGATCAATATGCCGAATATGTTTTTGATGATCCTTCGATAAATTTTTACAGTGAGTCAACACCCATTTACGATGGGTTCACCGATGCCGATGGCAATGCAACCATCAATGCCGAAATTCCTGTTTCCGATCAGGCACCCGGCATGCTCAACGCCATCTTCCGCGGCAAAGTGTTTGAGGAAAGTGGCAACTTCAGCATAGACCGTTTCAGCATTCCCTATTATCCCTATCGCTCTATGGTGGGCCTGCGCCTGCCGCAAGGTGACAAAGCGCGCGGCATGTTGCTAACCGACACCACGCACCGTGTAGATGTAGTAACTGTGGATGCCGATGGGAAACCATTGTCGCGCAGTGTGGAGCTGTCCATCCATAAAATAGAATGGCGCTGGTGGTGGGATGGATCGGACGGTGCCATTAATTTTATGTCGGGAAATTATTCGCAACCTATTTCCACCGGAAGAATTCAAACTTCAAATGGAAAAGGAAGTTGGAATTTTAAAATAAAATATCCAGAGTGGGGCCGGTTTTATGTGAAAGCTTACGACCGCGAATCGGGCCACAGCACCGGCAAAGTTGTGTACATCGATTGGCCAGGCTGGGCAGGCCGTGCAAGAAATGAATCGGAAGGCGCTACCATGCTTTCATTCTCATCCGACAAACCGCTGTATAATATTGGCGAAAAAGCAAACTTGGCAATTCCGGGTGGCGACAATGGCCGCGCGCTCATCAGCATAGAAAATGGAAGCCGCGTGTTGCAAACCTATTGGCTCGAAACAAAAAAGGGCGACAACCAATTTTCGTTTGACGTCACCAAAGAGATGACACCCAATGTGTTTGTCAACGTCACACTTTTGCAACCTCACGCACAAACTGGCAACGACCTGCCCATACGCATGTACGGAGTAATTCCAATCGAGGTGGAAGATCCCGAAACACATTTGAATCCTGTCGTCACCATGCCTGATGTTTTGGAACCTGGAAAAGAGCTAACGATAAAAGTATCGGAGCAAAGCAAACGCAAGATGACCTACACGCTTGCTATGGTTGATGAAGGCCTGCTGGACCTCACCCGGTTTACTACACCCGATGCATGGAAACGGTTTTATGCACGCGAGGCATTGGGCGTAAAAACGTGGGACTTATACGATCAGGTGATGGGCGCGTTCGGTGGAAAATTAGATCGCCTGCTCGCGCTGGGTGGCGATAGTGAACTGGCAGCAAAAGAAGATGACTCAAAAGCAAACCGCTTCAAACCCGTGGTGAAATTCTTTGGGCCGTTTACATTGGAGGGCGGAAGCAACCAACACACCTTCATCATGCCGCACTACATAGGGTCGGTGAAGACGATGCTTGTGGCTGGGTATGAAGGCGCTTATGGAAAAACAGAAAAAGTTACCCCCGTGCGCAAGCCGCTGATGGTGCTGGCAACATTGCCGCGTGTGCTCGGCCCTGAAGAAACAGTGAAACTTCCCATCACATTATTTTCGATGGAAAAAAATATCAGCAACGTGAAAGTGGAAATCAAAATCACAGGCCCGGTCGCTCTTTCCGAATCATCGCGCACCGTATCCATGAATGGCAACACCGACATGACCGTTGATTTTGAACTATTGGTAAAAAGTGAAACCGGAAAGGCCACCATAAAAGTAACGGCTACTTCGGGCAGCTACTCGGCCACAGACGAAATTGAAATTGAAGTGAGAAACCCAAACCCCCCGGTAACGAAAGTTCAGGACATGATCCTTGAAACCGGAAAAACCTGGAGCGGAGAAGTGGCTGCCTTTGGTGTGGCAGGAACAAACTCGGCCACACTCGAAGTATCCAACTTGCCTCCCATAAATTTAGGCCAACGGCTAAAATACTTGTTGCAATATCCGTATGGTTGCATTGAGCAAACCACATCGAGCGTGTTTCCGCAATTGTACCTCAGTAATATGAAACAACTGACGGACGATGAGAAAGCAGTGATCCAACGAAATGTGAAAGCAGGCGTGGAGCGATTGAAAACATTTATGAACCGCGATGGAGGTTTTGCTTACTGGCCGGGCCATGAAGATTCGGATAGTTGGGGAACTACCTATGCCGGTCATTTTCTGATCGAAGCAGAAGCCAACGGTTATTTTGTGCCCAACGATATGATAAAAAAGTGGAAAAAATTTCAGAGGGGCAAAGCGCAGGCGTGGAGAAAAAATCAGGAGTACAGCAGCAGTGAACTCATTCAATCCTACAGGCTCTACACGTTGGCCCTGGCTGGTGACCCAGAGCTTGGCGCGATGAACCGCCTGCGCGAACAAACGCCCATGCCCGCCACCGCAGCGTGGATGTTGGCAGCAGCGTATGTAAAAGCCGGCCAGCCCGAAGCGGGAAAGAAGCTGATCGAAAAACTTTCCACGGTGGTGAAGCCCTATCAGGAGATGGCCTATTCTTATGGATCGGACCATCGCGACAAAGCGATCATGTTGGAAACTTTATTGTTGTTGAACGAGCGCACCAAAGCCTTTGAGTTGGTGAAAGAAATTTCGCAGGCGTTGAGCAACTCTTCTTATTGGATGAGCACACAATCGCTGGCGTGGTGTTTAAAATCCGTGGGGGCATTTGCGGCTGGCGAACAAAAAGGCGAGTTGAAATTCGCATACACCTACAACGGAAAAGAAGTTTCGGCCAACACAGCCATGTCCATTGCACAAGTGGCACTGCCTATGGAAGGCGCTAAGGGTGGAACCCTGCAAGTGGTGAGCGAAAGCAAGGGGGTTTTGTTTGTGCGTGTGATCATGGAAGGCGTGCCAGCACGAGGCCAGGAAGAGGACGAGGATAAAAATCTTTCGCTGAGCATTTCATACACCGATGCAAAGGGCAACCCCATGGAGGTTGACAGGCTGGAGCAAGGCGCGGAGTTTGTGGCAACGGTTACGGTTTTCAATCCGGGCATCCGTGGCATTTATAAAAACATGGCACTCAACCAGATTTTTCCTTCGGGGTGGGAGATCAATAATTTGCGCCTTACGGGAGACGATACAGCGCGGAGCACCGGAGATATTCCTACTTATCAGGACATACGCGATGACCGGGTTTACACCTACTTTGATCTGAGCAACAACCAGCGCAAAACTTTCAAAGTATTATTGACGGCCAGCTATGCAGGCAGTTTTTATTTGCCAGCCGTGAGTTGTGAAGCCATGTACGACAAAAGCGTGTATGCACGGAAGAAAGGGAAGGTGGTGGAAGTGGTGAAGAGGGCGGTGGAGTAGCTTCTTATAGTTTAGATAATTTTTACCTCAACGCGCCATTAGTAAAGGACTAAGTAAGATTTTCAAAATAACTTGTGCAATTTATATACGATGTCCCTCGGCCAGGGATAGTAGTGGAAAGCCCGAAGCGCGGTGGATTTCATGCGTGGACGG
>JAYVAI010000598.1:0-5983 GCA_043751075.1 Cyclobacteriaceae bacterium
ACATCGATCTACCTTTAAAGTATACGAATCCGAAAACTGTACCAGCTGTGCCTTGGCCAGTGAGTGTAAAAAGTCAGAAGAGCACAATAGAACCATCAAAGTGAATGAACAACTCGACTTTTATAAACAACAAGCCCGGCAAAACCTCAATAGTGAAAAAGGCTGGGTTCTCCGAAAACGAAGGGGCATGGAAATTGAAAGTTGTTTTGGTGACATTAAACACAATATGGGATTCAGACGGTTTCATTTAAGGGGTAAGCAAAAAGTAAAAACGGAAGTCGGACTGGTTTCCATGGCACATAATCTCAAGAAAATACAAATACAGAGGTTAAAACAAGTAGCCTAATATCAAAAATGGATGAACCCTTTTCAACTGAAAAAAATAACCTTTGAAACTGCTGGTCACTACTTTCGAACACAAAATCCAAATCAGACTTTTTAGTCAGCCCCTTGTAATCTTAATCAATTGCCACGGGCTTAAGCCCCTTGTCTATGCACACATCTTTGAAATTATTTTTATCGAATTTGGAATCAATACAAGGTTGGCAGTGGGAATCCAAGAGCCATAGGCTCGGATCATATTTTAACAACGGATTTTAATCCGTTGTTAGTAACCTCAACCAGGATAGGAGTGCCATAGGCACGGCACATATACGGGCCGAACCTACGGTTCTTCTCTTATGATTATAGCCCTAAAAACAACGGACTGAAGTCCGTTGTTACAAAATTGACCGAGGCTACGCCTCTTTGTTATAAAAAGATATGTGCATAGACAAGAGCCTTAAGCCCCTGTCCGGTAGGCAGGCCCGTGGCAATTGATAATAAATTTTTAGAGGACTTTAGTCCCAAACACAAAACTGTCGTCACACCCGCCTTACCAGAGAATGATCAACAATCGATGAATGATGAAGTAGCTTCACAGCTTACCTACCTGCTTCACACTCAAAGCCGCTACCCCAATCTTTGAATCAGCCGTGCCGTAATACAAAAACCATTTGCCTTTATAAGGCACCATGCCTTCAATAAAACAAACCTGGTTTACCTGTCCGTGGATTTCGTAAGGCTGGTCGGGCTTGAGAAAATTCTTTTCGAGGCGGTTGATCAGTGTTGTGGGATCGTTTGCATCGAACAATGCCTGCCCCGAACAATATGCACCGGGTGGCAATTCCGGATCGCCACCCGTGTCTAAGTTCATGCCATTGTACAAAAGTAAAATCCCATTTTCTGTAACTAAGGCATACGGCCCGCTCTCTACGAGGCGGCTATCAAAATATCCGGGGCGTGGTTTCAATACTGATTTAAGTTTTCCGTTTTCCAACACAGGTTGCCAATGGATGAGGTCTTCGGAAGTGGCCATAAACAAATCGGTATCGCCAAAATACATCCAATATTTTCCGTTCACCTTTTCGGCAAAAATTTTATCGCCTTTTTGTTTGGCGATAATGGCACCCGATTTACTCCACGTATCAATAAATTGATCGGTGAGCACTGGCCCATGCTTCCTCCAATGTGTCAAGTCGGTAGAGGAAGCAAGACACAGCCGCGCAGTTTTTCCATCGTATGCCGAGTAGGTCAGTATATACAATCCCTCTTCGCGTTCCACTATGCGTGGGTCTTCAATGCCGCCTTCCCATTCATACATTTTCATAAAATCTTCATCGGGAAAAAGCACGGGTTTATCCATGCGGGTAAAATTAATTCCATCCACACTCCAACCAAGCCCTATGCGCGAAGTGCCTGCATATTTTCCGATCGTATCTTCGGCACGATAGAAAAGAAACACGGTGTCGTTGCGCACCACGGCTGCCGGATTGAACACATCTTTCTCCTCCCACTTTACTTCACGTTTTAAAATGGGGCAGGTAAACACACGATCACCGGCTGCGAGAATGGGGTTAGCCTCATTTAATTTTTCGAACGGCAGCATAGCCCAGGTTGTGTCTTGTGCTGTTTGCCGATTCTCTTTCGTGCCACAAGCAATAGCTATGAGCAGTAAAATAAAAGCAGGATAAAATGCTTTAAACAATCTGAGTTTTAGTTTCATATAGTAATCTAAGAAAAATTAATGTAAGGTTATCTCAACGCTCAAGTGCATACTCGCTAGGATTTATTTTCTTCAACTCGGCAGCCTTATCTTCCGGCATGGTATCGGCCATAAAATTTCCCGCACCTATTTCCGGCCCAGCCAGATATTTTATAAGCCCAGGCTGGCGGTAAGGTGGTTGCAACCAAAGGTGCATACGAAAATCGGGATATTCATAATCATCCACCGGGGCCTGCATGATGGACATCACATACGGGAAGTCCATTTGAAAATTCATGTCCATCCTTCGCACCACCTGGTGAAACACAGCCGTGAGATCGGCAAGCTCTTGCTTGGAAAGCGTGATCAAACTCTGGTGGTTTCTTTTTGGAAAGATCATTGTTTCGTATGCATAACGCGCAAAGAACGGAATGAAGGCCATGGCATTTTCATTTTCTGCGATAATGCGGATGGCGTCTTTTTTTTCCTGCCGGATAATCTCTGCAAAGATATTTTTATGATGTGAGTTTTGATAGTGCTTGGCAATCATGATTTGTTGCTCTACCAATTTAAAATGAAAGTCGGTGGCGTAAATCTGGCAATGCGGATGCGAATTGCTCATGCCCACGGCCTGGCCTTTGTTTTCAAAAATCAATACCGATTTTATGGCTTGGTCTTTTTTAAACCCGATCATCTCTTGCTGAAAGGCCGCAAATACTTTCACCACTTGCTGCAGCTTCATCTGCGAAAGCGTGATGTTGTGGCGAGGGTCGTAGCACACCACTTTGGCAATTCCACATGCTCGTTCTTTTTTATACAGTTCATCGGTAGGCGTTTCTACTTGCGGTGCACCCATGCTCACAACAGGATGGTCGTTTTCAAAAATGAAAACATCTTTATAGTTGGGATTGATGTTGCCGTGAATGCGCACATTGCCAGGGCAGAGGTAACAAGAGGAGAGATGTTCGGGCGATTCCTTTGGCTTTATGATATCCGAACCTTGCCAGGGGCGGCTGTTGCGATGGGCCGAGTAAACTACCCACTCCTCGCGAAGTGGATGCCATCGTTTTTCCCATTTGCCTTCAAATTCATTTTTCATCTTCTACCATTGGCTGGATGGTGAACATACCTTTTTTGCTTTGCCTCTGATTTCTTTTTAGCCATTTATCAGGTTGATTATCAGTTTGACCATGATTTCTTTATCGGCAGGATTGCTTTGGGCTACCAACAGGGCCAAGGCCACCAGTGCATTGTCATTTATTTTCAGTTCGCCTGATTTTTTAAAGCGGTGTTTGTTCTTTTCCAAAAACCAGATGAACAAAAATGCCCTGGTGCGCTTGTTGCCATCGCTGAACGGATGGTTTTTGATAACAAAATAAAGCAAGTGCGCTGCCTGCTCTTCTATGCTTTTGTATAAATACTCGCCACTAAAAGATTGCACCACGTTGCCAAGAATGCCGGCAAAACTATCATCTTTCTGGTTGCCGAAAAGTTCGCTGGCTTCTCTCTTTTGAATGAGTTGTTTCTTTAGTTCCGCAATGGCTACAAGGGCTTCATCGTATTGGATTTCATACGTGATATTTTCGTTGAGCCTATCCGATGTGAGGCTGTTGCTGTCGAATTGATTTAGCAAAACAAAACTTTGTGTGTAGCTGGAAATAATTTCCAACAAGCCTTTAGCTTCCGAAAGGGAAAGGGTTTCGGTTTGCCCGCCCTTTTCAATTAGCTGAATGGTTTGTTGAAGCTGATCTAAACGTTTTTGATTGACGGAGTAGCCTTTTACCAGGTGATCTTTTAGGCGTTTCGTGGCCCACTGGCGAAATTGAGTTCCTCTTAAGGATTTGACTCTGTATCCCACGGAAATGATCACGTCCAAGCTGTAAAAGGACACCGGTTTGTCTGAATTTGCAATGTGCAAAATTTGCACATTGCTTTTTTCCTGTAGCTCACCCTCAATAAACACATTCTTGATATGCTTGGAAATAACACTGCGCTCTCGTTCAAACAAGTTTGCTAACTGAGCCTGGTTAATCCAAACCGATTCATTTTCAAATCGCACTTCAATTTCGATTTGCTTGTCTTTACCACGATAAATTTCAACCTGATTCATATTATTGTCGCTTCTTGAACAATCAAGGAATCCTTGACTGTTGCCTTTTTGTTTTACTCACCCTCGCGAAAGCAATTTTTAACTGGAGTTACGCAAAGGTTTAAAATCTGGTTTGAATCGAGTCATCAAGACCGCTTGATCGGTCAGACGACTTCGAGAAGTTTTTGTCTTTGTTGTGCGCCTTCATTAACAACCTCTATGGTATGAAAGAGAAGGCAATGCGTAGTAACTTTCTTGCCTTCTTTGTATTTGCCTTCCCAAGTGAGTTCGGTCATGTGTGTATCGAGGATTGGTGGTTGATTTCAAATATAGGGGTTAATCTTTAAAGGTTTGGCACTGTCGTGACGGGGCCCTTGCAAAAGATTTCGTGCCGAAAGTTAAATTTTTTGTCCTTCCCTTTTTCTGTCAACGCTTATACAATCTCCTTAACATCGCTTCTTTTCCATCAATGGCAGGAAGTGGCAACCCAAGAATTTTTGCCATCAAAGGATACACATGTATATTTTGGAAAGGCTTGATCACAATCCCTTTGTTGATGTGTGGGCCTTGCGCATAAAAAATGCCGTGCATATCCATCACCTTGAAGGGATCGTAACCATGCACACCAAACCGAGAACCGATTTTTGCCGATTTCAAAAATTTGTCGCGCGAACCTTCGCGGATGTAGTGGCCAGGGGCAGCCACCACCAGCAGGTCGCCTGTGCGGTTATTTTTATAGTGCCAGTGCTCTGGAAATTCTTCTTTCTTCATAACCCGGAAATTTTTTTCTGCTTTCTTCAAAGAAGCATATACTGAATCTATATTTCCTGGATCAGAAAAATATAAATGAGTTTGGGTGCCACCGTTCACCAATCGCACCGAAGGGTTTTTCCGGTCAATCAATTCATCAATAAAAATATAGGTTTCCTCTTGCACGGCCAGGTCACTCATGCCATGATCTGAAACCAACAGCACATTCACCGGAAGGCCGGTTGATTCAACCCCTTTCATCAATTTCCCCAACAAGGTGTCGGCCTTTAAAACAGCATGCTTGGTTTCTGCCGCGTTGGGGCCAAAGGTGTGCCCTTCATTGTCAGGAAAAGAAAAATATAAGGTGATGAGGTGAGGACGCTCGGCTTCGGGCAGCGTAAGCCAAGTTATAACCTGTTCCACTCGTGTTGTGGGTGGGATGGAGTCGTTGAAGGGAAAATAATAATCGGGCCTGCGTGCCTCATCGCTCATTTCCGAGCCCACCCAAAAGAAGGAGGCCGATTTCATTCCGTTTTTCCTGGCCAACTCCCACAGTGGTACACCTCCATAGTAGTAGGGGTCGGCAACTATTTTTTTGTTGCGCATGCCAAACACCTCTTTGTGGCCGGGGTCGTAGAATTGGTTGTCAACCAATCCGTGGTTGCTTGGATGCAAGCCCGTGACCAATGAATAATGATTTGGAAATGTTTTGCTGGGAAAGCAAGGGATCAACGCTTCGGCTTGCGACCCATTTGCTATGAAGGCTTTGAAATTGGGCGGGTTGAAATTCTCTACATAATCATGACGGAAACCATCGAATGAAACCAATATCACATACGGGGCTTGCTTCTGTTGGGCGTGTGCCCCATGCAATGCCAACAGGATGGCCACACAAAAAATAATTCTCATAGCTATCAGACGTGGGAACTGAGGGATTCGAACCCTCGGCCCCTACCTTGTCGAGGTAGTGCTCTAAACCAGCTGAGCTAAGATCCCGGTGATGTTGTTTTGCAAAGTAAAAGAATTTTGAGCGGTTGCCAATGTTGGGGGTTTCCCTTGTCGTGTTCTTCAAAAGCAAGCACAGCACCTAAAATCCTAACCTGTACGAGCCAGACCAAAGG
>JAYVAI010000599.1:0-16632 GCA_043751075.1 Cyclobacteriaceae bacterium
CAGTGGTACATACGCATTTACTAATGGAATACTATCAAATTCATTGTAAGAAATCCTCTCAATTTTAAGAAGAGAATCGGGAGAAGTTTTATTTTTTAATCCAAAACTAAACCCTGCACCCAAAACCAAACAATACTCACCCTTTCTTAATCCATCAAAAAAGGGTTTGTCGTTGGTTAGTACTTCAATTGTCATAATGTTATGTAGGTTGGGTTAAGAGTTGCGCACAACACCTGTATATACGCACAATCTTTTTGCCGAGCCAATGATTTAAACCTGAAACACAATCTTGCCCACCTTATTGGGTTTGGTTATGTCAGGAAATGATTCTGCTATTTTTGAAAACGGGCGGATGGAATCAACCAATGGCCGCACTTGGTGCTTGCTCACAAAGGCGAGCATTTCGCTGAACTCATGATCGTTGCCCATGGTGGAACCGAGCAAGGAAAGCTGGTTCCAGAACATCCGGTACAAATCTAATTTAGCAGGCAAGCCGTTGGTGGCACCATAAAAAACGATCTTGCCTTTTGGCCGCAGGATTTTAATAAAATTATTCAGTTGATCACCGCCAGCACTGTCAATAACCAAATCAAAACCTCCTTTGGTTTTCCATAGGTCGGGATATGATGCCTCGCGCTTATAATTGTAAGCGCCTTTGGCCCCCAGCTTTAGTGCCTTCTCAATTTTGTCATCACTGCCCGAAGTTACATACACATTGGCACCGGCAGCACGGGCAAACAGAAATGCAAATTGTGCCACGCCACCACCAAAGCCTGATATCAATATATTCTGACCGCCCTTCAATTCTCCTTTGCGGAACAGGGACCGAAATGCCGTGAGCCCACCCAATGGCAACGCGGCTGCTTGCAAAAAGTCGAGGTGAACTGGCTTGCGATGAAGGCGGTCCACTGACACTAATGTGTATTCTGCAAACGTGCCATTTACCGGCATGCCCAAGATGGTATATTTCAATGACTGCGCTTCGGGGTCGGGGCCCCAGTCGATGTTTGGGTTGATCACCACTTCCTGCCCTACCCAGGGTTGGTTCACTTCATCAAATACTTCATCCACAATGCCGGCACCATCCGAGCCCATCGTAACACCAAACTTTATGTTGGGATATTTTCCTTCGCGTATCCAATCATCACGCCTATTGAGCGCGGCCGCCTTGATGCGCACCAGGGCTTTCCCCTCCGATAGCGTTGGCTTTGGTATTTCTATAAGTTCTATTTGTCCTGGCTTGGTAAGTACGAGTGCTTTCATAAAATAATTATTCATCTCAAGGTACAAAGCCCCGAAAGAAAAGCAAACATCACCTAAAGGATTTTTGAGGATAAAAGCATGGAGCCACCACGACTTTAATTTTGTTATCGCTTCATAAAAACTGAATCGTAAGGTTTAGGTCGGATTCCTAAGAGCCTCGAAGCGCGTGTCTTCCGCGTGGTGAAAACGAAAATACTCTAGGCACCTCTAAAAATCAATCATGGAACGCAGATGACACACCTGCCTGCCTGCCGGGATCAAGCAGATATTCGCAGATCAAATCCTTGGAAATCATAAAAATCAGCGTCATCAGCGTTCCATTGGTATTCATTCGCGAGTTAATAGAGACGCCCTCTATATACCTTTTCTCGCTTCGTCATACCTGTCAAACTTTAATTCGTAAAATCAAATTAGGCGCAGGCACATTTTTCTCATTCCCTCCAATCCACCCGCGCAGACCTGTAAAAGTCAATTCCCTTCGCTTTCATCCACGGGCCGTGGTTTGCCAGCCGGATTTTATATTCTTCCCAACTTCTTCCCTCGGCAGGCGACCACCCGATTTCGGCAATCCCGGGCAGCCGTGGAAACAGCATGTATTCAATGTCATCCATCGTGGCAATCGTCTCGGTCCACAAGGGTGCTTCCACACCCATGATCTGACTTTTGTCAACGCCTTCAACTTGTGTGGCGGGGTCCCAGTTGTAGGCATCATCCACTTCTATATACGCAGCCCAATGCAAACCGAGTTTGGTGGTTGAGTCATATTGCATATCCAAGTAAACCCGCTTGGATGGCGACATGATTATTTTAGCTCCCTTCTCTGCGGCCATCACCGCATATTTCGGCTTGTCCCAATGTTGTGAAATGGTATTCTCATCGATATTGCCTTGAGCAATTTCTTCCCACCCAATCATTTGCTTTCCATTGGCTTTTACAATTTCGCTGAACCGGTTTACGAATTCAATGTAGTCTTCCTTTTTCGTTACGTGCGCTTCATCGCCACCAATGTGCAAATAAGGCCCGGGCGTGATCGCTGCCAGTTCGCGCAACACATCGTTTACAAATTTAAAGGTGGCTGGCTTCTCAAGCCTCAGGGTGCTCCATCCCACTTCAATGCCCGTGTATAATTCTGTGGGCTTGGTTTTTCCATCCAATATTCCTTGCGTTGACAATTGTCATTTATATTTTCCTTCTTCGGGCACCATGGTGCCTCCATTCAATTCGCCATACGAGGCAAGGGCCGCATTGATGTGGCCAGGCAAATCTATCTCCGGAACGATGGTAACATACCGGCTTGCTGCATAAGCCACAATATCCTTGTATTGCTCTTGCGTATAATACCCACCTTTTCCACCTCCCACTTGTGTGCTGCCTCCGTGCAAGGCCAAATTGGGCCACGACTTGATCTCGATGCGCCAACCTTGATCGTTCGACAATCCAAGATGGAGCACGTTCATTTTATAATAGCTGATCAAGTCGATGTAGCGCTTCACATCTTCCACACCAAAAAAATGACGGGCCACATCCAACATCGAGCCGCGCCACGAATAAGATGGATAATCGCGGATGGTGCCCGTGGCCAAACGCCAAGCATTTATTTTAGGATTTTCAGATTTCTCTTTGGGGCCAACCGGAAGGATTTGCATCAAGGTTTGCACGCCACGGAAAACTCCTTCCGGTTTGTTGGCCTTGATGGACACCAAGTCTTTGGTGATGGTAAGTTCATATCCTTCCGTGCCCAACAGCTCATCGGCACCAGCAGCAACAAGATAAAAATTTCCATCGCCCGGAGTTCCACTTATCGATTCTACTTTATTTGCAAATTCGGTAACGATGCTCAACTCTGTTGAAAGGTAATTTGCCACCTCGGTCAATTCGTTGTTTGCGCCCTCCACATAAATAATAGAATTGGCTAACAGCGAAAAACCCTGGCCGGTAGAAACAACTGAAACTGGTTTTGGGATCAGGTCGGCTTTGGCAAGGTCAGTGGGTGGCTCGGAATCGCAGGCCTGCATGAGGCTGATCGTAAAAAGGACACCAATCAGAAATAAGGATTCGCAGTTTAGAAAGTTGAAAGGCTTCATGATAAATGTTTGGTTTTTGGGAACGCGAATCTAAGAAAAACTATTCGAGTAAAGTTGTGTTTTTCACTAATCAAAAAAACCAGGCAATCATTTTGTCAATGCTGCTTAACAAGTACTAAAAATTCGCAGAATGAAAAAGCGGGTATATTTGTCTCACCTGCCAACCGACAAGACAGGCGCAAAGGCGCAAAGGCTATTGTTTGCAATCTTCTTTTGCGGATTATCCAAACATCCATGCATTTCAAACTGCGAGGGATAGGGAGTCCTGGGCCAGCAAATCTTCTAGGATTTAAACTTACCGGGTAGTCGATTTTATTTTTTGCGCTGCTTTTAAGATATGCCTTCGGCTCACTTGCCCTATCAGCATGCCATTTTCCACTACGGGAAATCTCCTGATCGGTGAATTCAAAAATTCAATGGCTGCCTCCACTATATTGGTCTTGGGCGAAAGTGATTGCACCTTCGGGGTCATGTAATCCGAAACTTTTCTTGTTTCAGCCGGCATGTTATGATAGGCCTGGTCCACGATGAGTCGCAGACAATCTTTTTCGGATATCATACCTATCAGGTGGTGTTGATCGTCCAATACGGGTGCACCCGATATTTTTTTACCAACAATGGTTGCGATAACATCCTGAATGGGTTGATCCGGCTTAAACGTTATCATATCGCTCAACGGCACCATATATTTTTCAATGGATTCGTAGAGAGCTTCATTTGGAATTGGTTTGATATTCATGGCTGATGTTTTTTATAATATTTCGATGAAAGGCTATTTTTCTGATAGCACCGGAAACAATATTATTTTACCAGGTGGTTGATTTAATATTCTGTGCAGCACGAAGTATCTCCCTTCGGCTTATCTCTCCTAGCAAAGTTCCTTTCTCCACCACAGCGTATCTGCGGATGGGTGAATTAAGGAATTCAATGGCCGCCTCCACCACATTGGTTGTAGGTGAAAACGTAAAAACTTTGGTTGACATGTAATCAGAAACTTTCCTGTCCTCCACCGGCAGGTTGAGGCAGGCCTGATCAACAATAATCTGAAGGCAATCTTTTTCCGAAAGATTGCCCACCAGGTGACGGTGCTCATCCAACACGGGGGCGCCTGAAATTCTTTTCTCGAGGATAGTGGCAATAGCCTCGTGTATGCTCTGATCGGGCTTGAATGTTACCATGTGATTTAAGGGAACCATGTATTTTTCGATTGTTTCATAATTCGCCTCATGTAGGTTCTTTTTTTCGAATTCGGGCTTGAAGTTCATAGCGTTGGGTTTGATTATTTTTATTGCCGCACTTGTTTAGGTATAACTAAAGCTACTGATTTCCTGTAAAATTACCAATGCATAATATTTGATTGGTGGAGTCTGTGTTTTAATGATTCAACAATGACTGAATTAAAGTCATCAATTTTTCAGGGAATACTCCCAGCCACAACAAAGCAACGGTAAGGGCTGCCACTGAAAAACCGCTGATGAGATAGATAGATGGCCTTAATGCTGCTGAGGACGGTTCAACGGTAGTTTGCTTTTCGCACATGATGGCTATTATGCGGATGTAGTAATACAATCCAATTGCACTGTTCACCACCAACATGATCACCAAGAGCCAGATGTTGCCATTCACTCCTGCTGCCACTATATAGAATTTTCCTACGAACCCGGCCGTTAGCGGAATGCCTGCCAGCGATAGAAGCATGGCACTGAAACTGGTAGCTGTCCAGGGTCGTCTCCAAAACAGTCCTTTAAAATCATCGAGCAGTTCGGCATCGCGATCCTTGTCTGATAAATAGGTAAGGATGCCAAACGCACCCACCGTAGTAATAAAATAGGCAACGAGGTAAAAAGAAACCGCCTCAACACCCAACTGGCCGCCAGCTAAAAAGGCGACCAATATGTAACCCAAGTGCGAAATTGATGAATAAGCCAACAGGCGTTTTATATTGTGTTGCCGAAGAGCAAGAAAATTTCCTGCAAACATGGAAGCAATAATCAGCACCGTGAAAGTATTGACCAATGCATCGTATTGTTGTCCATTCACGGAGGTAAAAAATCGAACGAGCAAAGCCACCACACCGCCTTTAGAAACGGTAGCTATGAATGAAGTTACGGGAAGAGGCGCCCCTTCATATACATCGGCTGTCCACATGTGAAACGGGACTATCCCCAATTTGAAGCCGATACCCACAACCAAAAACCCGAAACCCGCAATCATGATTATTGGCAATTCAGGAAGTGAAGAAAGATAACGGCCAATGGTTTCAAACTCCATCGATCCCGTTGTATAATATATCAGGGCCATGCCGAAGAGCATAAAGGCCGATGAGAAGGCGGCAATGATCAGGTATTTAATTCCTCCTTCATCCGAACGTTCGCGCTTGCGCAGATAGGCAATCATAGAATAGAGCGAAACACTTAAAATCTCCAGGCCAAGAAACAGGGAAATAAAATGTTTGCTGATAGCCAAGGTGCATGCGCCAAGCGTGGCCAGTATCAGCAGGATATAGTATTCTTCTTTTCGTTCCTCCCGTTGCTCGAAGTAGGCATACGAAAGCATGGTCAATGCAAGAGCGGTTATTAAAATCAAGCCAAGATTGAATTTGCCGAATCCGTCAACTATGAAAAGGGGTTCAACGGTCCACTTCACAGGGGCATCTGCAACAGTCAGGTAAATAAAATCTGCCAGCAGGGAAAGGGTCGTGATGATATAAATCACCTTATGATTACGCTTCACCGCGATGGAAAACAAAATTAAAATGGCTGCACTCGTAAGAATAAACAGCGGCACGATGCTTAACAAATCCTGTTTACTCATAATTGTCTCCTTTCCGTTTGATAGGTACTATTTTAGTTTGAGTCGTGGGCTTATGGGCACTCGCACTAGAATTGTCTGACATTTCGATGATCGCTTTAACCGATGGCTTGGATGTGTTTAATACTGGTTGGGGAAATAATCCAAGCCATATAATGGAAACAACCAGCACGATCATGACCAATCTCTCGCGGATTGAAAGATCCGCCAACACAGTTGAAGGTGCTTGCGTGCCATAGAATACTTTTTGAAGAATGCGGAGTGAATAAATGGTGGCGGCCACCAATCCAATGGTAGCTATAATGGTGAGTTTGTGGGTTGCCTGCCAAGCTCCTACAAGAGTAAGAAATTCAGCTACAAAATTTCCGAGGCCGGGCAATCCCAAAGAAGCCATCGCGAAAACCAACCCACAGGCACCGAGGAACGGCATGCTCTTCCAAAATCCGCCCATGCGCGTGATATCGCGGGTGTGAATGCGTTCATAAATAAAGCCGGCAATAATGAACAATGCCCCCGTGCTGATCCCGTGCGTGATCATTTGCATCACCACGCCCTGAGCTGCCAACTCGTTAAAAGAAAACACACCGAGCATGATGAAGCCCATGTGGCTCACGCTCGTGTAAGCAACCAGTCGTTTCAGATCGGTTTGTGAGAATGCGAGGATGGCGCCATAGATAATTCCAAACACTCCGATGGCCATTGCCCACGGTGCGATAGCCATGGCTTGATCTCTGAATAAGGGAATGATAAATCGCAACAGCCCGTATGCCCCGGTTTTTAAGAGTAGTCCGGCCAATATCAAACTTCCGGCTGTTGGCGCTTGTGAGTGTGCATCGGGAAGCCAAGTATGGAAAGGAACAATAGGCAACTTGACAACGAAGGCTGCGAGAAACCCAAGCATCAGCCACATCGCCACACCGGATGGAATATTTGTTCCCAACAACTGAAAATAATCGAAAGTGAAATTGCCCGTTTGATTTCCGTTCACGAAATACAACCCCATAATCGCCACCAGCATTAACAATCCGCTGGCCTGGGTAAAAATAAAAAACTTGAATGCGGCATACCGACTGTTTTCATGACCCCAGATGATGATCAGGAAGAACATGGGGATGAGCATAATTTCCCAGAAGAAGAAAAAAAGAAATAAATCCATCGCGAGGAACACGCCTGTGATGCCGGCCAGCACCCATAATAAACAGAAATGATATAAGCCCACCCGGTCTCGAATTTCTTTCCAGGAGATGAGGACTGAAAGAGCACCGAGGAAGAAAGTTAACAACAGCAGCAACAAGCTCAATCCATCAAGAGCCAGGTGAAAGCCGATTCCAAAACGGGGAATCCACGGAAGTGAAAAGTCGAGTATCCAGGAAGATTGCGATTCGTTCACTCCCGGTTGCTGAACCCATAGCACTATGGCAATTAAAAAATTAATGCTTACTGCGAAGAGTGAAATCCACCGGGCCAATGTCAAACTTCTACTGGCCGCCAGCCAAGCCAGAATGCCGCCTATCATCAACGATACTATGAATCCGGGAAGTATCATAACATTAAACCAAGGGTTAGTATAAGGATCGCGCCAAGCACAACACCAATCAAATACCATCGTAATATCCCACTTTGTGTGAACGCCAACATGCGGTGAATAAAACCGGCAACATTCACCAGCGCATTGTAAGGCCAATCCACTACATCATTTTTGTTGATGGCGGACAGGTAAACAAAGGGCTTCACAAAAACCCAATCATACAAACTGTCGAACCGCCAACCGTTTAGCAAAAAGTTATGCAACTGCGGAATAGCACTTTTGATTTGGACGTGAAGTGTTGGTCGCATCACATAAAAATAATAAGCGAGCAATGCTCCACCAATAGAAAGCCCCGCAGCCAATAGCTGGATCATCCATTCCGTACTTTCGATTTCGGGTTGCAGGACTGTCGCTGGCAACAACGGATTCAGGAAGTCTGTAAACAATTGGAGATGACCGACCGAATGAGGCACTTCAATAAAACCGGCAATTGTTGACAGCGCGGCAAGAACAATGAGTGGAATATTGATTAATGATCCAGGAACATGAGACACATGCGTTTTCTCCTCGCCAAAGAATGTCAGGAATACCATTCTGAACGTATAGATTGCTGTTATGAATGCTCCCACTAATGCAGCCAGGAAGAACCAGATGTTCCCTTTTTCTCCTGCCCACGCCAGCCAGAGAATCTGATCTTTGCTGTAGAACCCGGCCGTTATCAAAGGCAATGCAGCCAATGATGCTGCGCCAATCAGGAATGTGAAATAGATTACAGGAAGTTTTTTTCGGAGGCCACCCATCTTGAACATGTCATGCTCGTGGTGCAGGGCCATGATCACCGCACCCGCTGCAAGGAAAAGGAGCGCCTTGAAAAAAGCGTGGATCATAAAATGAAAGATGGCCGAAGACCAAGCTCCCACCCCAAGCGCCAGGAACATGTAGCCAATCTGACTGATGGTAGAATACGCCAACACCCTTTTGAGATCATACTGCGTGAGTGCACTGAACCCTGCTAGCAACAAGGTGACGGCACCAATCACACCTACCACAAACTGTGCTGTTGGCGCCAATTCAAAAACCACATGTGTGCGAGCAATCAGGTAAACTCCGGCTGTCACCATAGTGGCAGCATGAATCAGGGCACTGACGGGTGAAGGACCTGCCATGGCATCTGGGAGCCAGCTTTGTAATGGAAGCTGTGCCGACTTTCCTACTGCCCCACCCAACAACAAAAGAGCAATCAATGTTGCCTCTTGAGATCCCACTGCCCAAACATTGGGAGCCTGGCTCTGGATGTCCATAATGTTAACGGTGCCGAATGTTTTGAAAATCATGAACAGTCCGATGGCCATGGCCGTGTCGCCCACTCGTGTAATGATAAACGCCTTTCGTGCCGCGTATCCATTTTTCTCTTCCTGGTACCAGAAACCAATCAGCAAGTAGCTGCAGAGACCAACACCTTCCCAACCAAAGTATAGCAGCAATAAATTGTCGGCCAGCACGAGGATGAGCATGGAGCCCACAAACAAATTGAGGAAAGCAAAGAAGCGGGCGTAGCCTTCATCATCGGCCATGAACTCAGCGGAATAAACATGGATGAGAAAGCCCACGAAGGTGATCACAAAAATGAAAGCAAGTGAGAGCGAGTCGAGGTGAAAGCCAAAGGCGGGAGAAAAACCGGCCACGTCAATCCACTGCCATAGAACTTGCTTAATGACTGGACTTGTCTCTTGCGAAATGAAATCAATGCCAATCAAAAGTGTTATCAAGGCAGACAGGCCAACACTCCCAGCACCAATCACAGGCACCAATCGCTTGGGCAGTCTGGTTCCGGCCACGATCAGGATTAGTGATCCGGCAAACGGCAAAATTGGTATCAACCACAGCAGATCGCTCATACTATCCTTTCATTTTACTGGCCTCATCGCTGTTCAATGTTTTTAACTGGTGATATATCTGTAAGATCAATGCCAGGCCCACGGAAACTTCGGCAGCGGCCATCGTCAGGATAAACAGGAACATGACCTGGCCATCGGCTTGACCCCATCGGGAGCCAGCTACAATAAAAGCCAAGCCTGCTGCATTCAACATGATCTCGACTGAGATCAACATGAAAACAATATTGCGCCTGATCAGCAGACTGATAAGCCCCAGCATAAACAGCACGGAGGCAAGCACTAAACCATATTCGGCTGGAATGATATTCATTCTTCTTGCTTTTCGAGAAAACGGTGTGTTACTTTTTTCTTTTGTCGTCCCAGATGATAAGCCCCCACAATGCCCGCCATCAGCAAAATGCCGCTCAGTTCAACACCAATCACATAAGGTCCGTAGAGCGATATGCCTACAGCCTTCGCACCAATCACTTCACCCGTCAGGCTTATAGGTGTCTCGGTCGATAACATGTAGAGTAGTTCACCAGCCAACACAATAGTTAGAATAGTAGGGCCGACTACTATCTGAGCGTTCAGCCATTTTTTTTCCTGTTCAACCGATTCTTGGCGGAGGTTCAGCATCATGATCACAAAAATCATGAGCACCACTATGGCACCTGCATAAATGATTACTTCGAGAGCCGCAATAAATGGAGCGCCCAAAACATAGAACACCATGGCCACTGCCAGGAAAGACACGACTAAATAAAGTAATGCATGCACCAGGTTGTGTTGTGTGATCACCAACAGAGTGGAGATGATGGCAACAGCCGAGGCTATGTAAAAAATGATCAGCATATCAAGGCAATAAACTTTTAACATCTATGGGTGGCGCCTCATTCTCTGCTTCTCCTTTTCCTTTTCCTCCAATGGCAATGCCCGCCACGTTATAGTAATTATATCCAGGGTATTTACCGGGGCCATCAATCAGCAACTCATTCTTTTCATACACTAAGTTTTGTCGGTTATACTCGGCCATTTCAAAATCGGGAATCAATTGTATGGCGTATGTGGGACATGCTTCTTCACAATAGCCGCAGAAAATGCACCGGGAAAAATTGATCCTGAAAAATTCTGGGTAGCGCCTGCCGTTCTCATCTTCCGTTGCCTGCAACGAGATGCAGTCCACCGGGCAAGCAGCAGCACAGAGGTAACAGCCCACACATCGTTCGCCCATATCGGGATCGCGGGTTAACACAATCCTTCCCCTCCACCGGGTGGATAGTTTGTTTTTTTGTTCCGGATATTGAACCGTTTCACGCTTATGAAACATGTGAAGGAAAACGAGCCACAAACTTCTAACAATGCTTATCATACTCTCTGGGTTTAATTATTTTTATATCATAGGGCAACTCTAAAAATCAATCATGGAACGCAGATGACACTGATTAAGCTGATGTTCGCAGATCAAATCCTCGGAAATCATAAAAATCAGCGT
The DNA here is from genome assembly GCA_043751075.1 of Cyclobacteriaceae bacterium. Classification (GTDB taxonomy): domain Bacteria; phylum Bacteroidota; class Bacteroidia; order Cytophagales; family Cyclobacteriaceae; genus ELB16-189. The sequence continues at coordinate 11,059 of JAYVAI010000599.1, forward strand.
CATCAGCGTTCCATTGGTATTCATTCGCGAGTTAATAGTGGCGCCCATAGTCAAATCATATTCCCTTATTCAATAACACGACACCGGCCGTCACCACTAAATTGAGCAGCGAAAGCGGCAGTAAAATTTTCCATCCATACTCCATCAACTGGTCGTAACGCGGCCTGGGTAATGAGGCCCGAAGCAAAATGAAGAAACAGATAAAGCCGAACGTCTTTAAGCAGAACCAAATCAGAGGTGGAAGAAAATCCGGACCCAGCCAACCTCCAAAGTAGAGCGCCACCGTAACGGATGAAATGAGAATGATACCCAGGTATTCGCCCACGAAAAATATTCCGAACTTCATTCCGGAGTATTCGGAGTGGAACCCAGCAACCAATTCACTTTCGGCCTCCGGAATATCAAATGGCAAACGATGGGTCTCGGCTATACCCGCAATAAAGAAAATGACAAACCCAAGAAACTGCGGAATCACAAACCACATTCCTTTTTGCGCTTCTACAATAGTGTGCATACTGAACGACCCGGAGAGCAGCACCACACCCATCATGGCAAGTCCCATGAACACTTCGTATGAAATCATTTGAGCGGCACCTCTCATAGAACCCAGCAATGCATATTTATTGTTGGATGCCCAGCCACCCAAAATAATGCTGTAGGCTCCGAGCGATGAATTGGCCAGGAAGAATAACAGGCCGATGTTCAAATCGGATACAATTACTCCCGGAGCAAACGGCACCACGATAAAACTCATCAACACGGTAACCACCACGATACCAGGGGCGATGACAAAAACAAATTTGTCGGCAAACGGTGGGATCCAGTCTTCTTTAAAAAACAGCTTGAGCGTATCAGCTAAAACAATGAGCACGCCAAAAGGCCCAGCGCGATTGGGGCCGTACCGATCTTGCCAAAGTGCCAAGAGTCTGCGCTCAAGCCAAATGAGTCCGGGAGCCACGATCAACAGGCCCGCCAGTACTCCGGCTATTATCCATAGTTTATGTATGGTGGCGTCATCCATGGCGGTTAACATTATTGTTCGTTTCGACAGGCTCAACGAACCGGGTTTGGACAGGCTCAACGAACGTGGTTTGGACAGGCTCAACAGACGGATGTGGAGAGCCCGCACCCTGAGCTTGTCGAAGGGTGCTTTCGGGAGAACCGTATTGAGTATAATTCTTGGATAACTCGGGAAGCTTTTGATACTCCCCTCTAATGAGGGCTTCCTTCTTTTTTCTGCTCCATCCTTGCACCTGTTTCTCCCTATAAAATGCCTCGTCAATTCTTTGAAACTCTTCAAAGTATTCCAACTCAACGGGGAGGTGTTTCTTGGTAAAGTTTGCTCCCTCACCATTTTGATGCTGATGTACACGCCTCTCCAAATCAATTGTACTCCCGGTATAATACGAGCCATCAGCACACTTCAATATATACATATACCCTTTCATTTCTGTAACCTAATGATTCCCCAAGCGGGCAATTCAATAAAAGACATTTTTGGCAATCCCACTGGCAACCCAGCCACACCAATTGAAATTGAAGCACTCAACTTTACAGGGAGTCTGAGTTGCTGTCCATCAATTTCAAATTCAATCGCATCGCCTTCTCTAAGTTTCAGTTTGATTGCATCATCTCCATTCACCAGAAGATAAGGTTGTGGCACACGCTTCGAAACTGAAGCAGCTTTAGCACTTAATTCCTCGGAACCAAAGATGTGGTGAACCGGTACTATCCAAAGTTGATTTTCAACCGGTTTGAATTTTTCAGGCACATCATTAAAGTATTGCAATTGCTTACCGCTTGCTTCAAATAAACGAACTCCCGGATCGCCACCACGCAAGGCTGCTCCTACTTCTTCCTGATATTTATTGACCGACTGCACGGAATTCCAACCGGGCGACCAAAAGAAAGGTATCATGGATGATGGTGGCAAAGCGCGTGTGCCTTCCATGGTATATGACATTCCTGAGTCTAGGTCTTCTGGTGGCTTGGGTTCGCTCACAGCGATATTGGCCAGCATGGCGGTTCGCCCACTATAGCGGTGTGGCTCGCGTGCAACCCGCTGTCCGTCATTCATGCGATGACTTGATGGTGGCGATACTTTTTCTGCGCCACTGAAATTTTTTTCTTCCTGAACGAGTGCTGTGGTTAGGCTTTCGAAATTTTTCCATTGCTGCATGGCGGCATTGCCTGTTGCTGCCCCAATGTCTGTCAGCCATCGCCAACTTTCTTTGATGTTTGGTTTTTCATAAACCTGGAAGAAGCGTTGAGCACGTCCTTCATTATTAACCATGGTTCCATCAGCCTCGGCAAATGTGCCGGCAGGAATTAACCACTGAGCTTTAGCTGATGTTGCATGTTGGGAATGATCGACCACAATCACCGTCTTGCATTTGGATAAAAACTCATCAACAACTTTCGCACTGCCATGCCGATAGAGGTCATTCTCTAAAACGATTACTGTGTCGGCCTGACCCGCCTTTACTTTTTGAAATGCTTCGTCTAACGGATTACCGCCCATCATGGCAAGGCCGAGTGAATTGCACTCCGGCATCGTCAACACTATTCCAGCATTCTTGTTTCGCTTCTGTAGTGCCCAGGCAACCTGTGCCGCAGCTTTCAATACAGAATCGCTTTGGCAGGAAGTACCAGAGATGATAACGGGGCGTTCGGAGGCCAACAGGTTTTTAGCTATCAAATCTGCTATCGCTTTTTCATCTTCATTGAGATTGGATACCTGCGGTGCGGATGGATCTATCAAATTAGCCACAGCGAAACCCAACCGGGCCAAGTCTTGCGGGGCAGCGCGCAAAGTTTTGGTAGCGATGTTGTCCAATTTTGTTTCCGCAACGGTAGCAACAAACAAGGGTCCTTTTTTATCCTGAATGATTTCACGCGCTGCGGCATCATTCCATTCCGGAACCGCTAATTTGTTAACATCTAACATGGGCTGCTGTCTCACCGACTGTCGCACAGCCAATGCAAGCATGGGTGCTGTGTTGGTAAGGTCTTCCCCCAAAATAAATACAGCATCGGCCTTTTCGGTTTCTTTCAGGGTGAGTGCTCGCACTGCTCCATCTTTCAGAATGGATACAGCCAAATCCATCAAGGCTTGTTCATGATTAGAGACGCCTTTGTAAAAATTGGTTTCATCAACCAATTTCTTTAGTGCGTAATTCGATTCTAATGATGCACGAGGTGAACCGATACCAATGACTTTCGAATTCTTAAGCAGAACTGAAATTTCATTGATCGTTTTATCGCTATCAACCGGCTGACCCAAGTGCATAGTTTGACGTATGCGATCCGGGGCATTGACAAACTCATATCCGAAACGACCGCGATCGCAAATGAAGTATCCATTAATTTCTCCATGATATCGATTGGCAATCATCCGCAAATCTCCGTATCGCTCACCGGCTATAATGTTGCACCCCAGACTGCAATGCTGGCAAATGGAGGGAGCCATAGTCAAATCCCACTTGCGGGTATAATGTTGTTTTAATGTCTTATCTGTAAACACACCGGTGGGGCAAACCTCAGACAGGTTGCCGCTGAACTCGCTTTCTAACGTGCCGGGCTCGCTCCTGCCAAAATATACATTGCTCTTCGAGGCGAATACATCCAGGTCTTCACCTCCGGCATAGTCTTTATAAAATCTTACGCACCGGTAGCATTGGATACACCGGTTCATTTCGTGGTTGATGAATGGGCCAAGGTCTTGATTGACGTGCGTCCGTTTTTTGAATTTGAATCTGCGGTAAGCATGGCCCGTCATTACGGTCATGTCTTGTAAGTGGCATGATCCGCCTTCATCGCACACAGCGCAGTCGTGTGGGTGATTCGTCATGAGCCACTCGATAACTCCTGCGCGGAATTCAACAGCAACAGGATCGGCAATAGAAATTCTTTGATTGTTGGCAACGGGCTCCATGCACGACATCACCAGTCTCCCCGATTTATCATCGGCATCACGAAACATTTTAACAGCACACTGACGGCACGCACCCACCGAACCCAGTGCCGGGTGCCAGCAAAAGTATGGCAGATCGAAGCCAAGCGTAAGACAAGTCTCGAGCAGGTTCTTGCCGGGCTTTACCTGGTATGGTTTATTATCGATGTAGAGTGTTACCATTTGGAACGTCTTTTTTTTGAACGCTGATGACGCTGATTTTTATGATTAATTATAATTAAGATTTTATTTTCCGCGTTTATCATAACCATCTGCGTCATCAGCGTTCCATTGGTTCCATTGTAGAGTGTGAAAAAACTTTGCGCTTAAACTCCGGCTTCTTTCCAAAGTTTAGCAGTAAGCCAACTTCAATTTCAGTAGCTTTCAAGTAATTGATCAGTTGAAACTCGTGTTCCTCACACAGGGATTCAGCAGCTTTTAATTCAACGATTACACATTCTGCCACAACCAAGTCGGCAAAGTATTCACCCACTTCTTTCCCTTCGTAATAGACTTTTATCTGTTTTTGCTTTTCAACGAACAGATCCATCGCACGAAGTTCAATGTAGAGTGCATTCTCATAAACTTTTTCCAAAAACCCATACCCCAAAGTATTATACACTTTGTAGTATGCTTTAATAATTTTTTCTGTGATGTCCGAGTGCTTATAATTATCTGAGTTAATCATGGTTAGTAATTTTTTTGAATGATGATTTTTGAACGCTGATGACGCAGATTAATATGATTAGTTAATATCTGAATTTATCTGCGTTTATCATAACCATCTGCGTCATCTGCGTTCCATTATTACCTGCGTTCCATAGTACATCGCTTCTCTTTAATATGCCTTTCAAAATCTTCTCTAAAATATTTCAATGCACTCTGCAATGGCTCCATGGCTCCAGGTGCAAAGGCGCAGAATGTATTGCCCGGTCCGAGGTACTTGGTATGAAAATCAAGCAACTTCATGTCTTCCTCACGACCTTCACCATTTTCAATGGCATTTAAAATTTTCTCCACCCACGGCAACCCTTCCCGGCATGGTGTGCAAAACCCACACGATTCCTGGGCAAAGAAATGTTCGAGGTTCTCCACAAATCCAACGGGACAAGTCTTGTCATCCATGACAACTATCGTCCCAGTTCCCAAGCGGCTTCCGGCTGCAGCCACTGAGGTGTAATCCATTTTGACATCGAGATGTTCTTCCACCAGGAAATCTGTGGATGCGCCTCCGGGCAGCGCTCCCCGAAACTTCAATCCATCTTGCATTCCACCGGCATGCTCTTCAATCAATTCCCGAAGGGTGACGCCCATAGGCAACTCCCAGGCCCCCGGTTTTTTTACTTTGCCGCTTACCCCATAAATTTTTGTTCCGGCATCACCCGTTAAGCTTAATTTCTTAAACCATTCTGCCCCCTTATTTACAATATGCGGAAGGCAACATAACGTCTCGACATTATTTACGATGGTGGGTTTTCCAAAAAGTCCACTGACTTGTGGAAAGGGAGGTTTGGCCCGAGGGGTGGCTCGTTTTCCTTCCAATGAATTTAACAAGGCTGTCTCCTCGCCACACATGTAGCGCCCAACTCCGGTGTGCAGATGCATCTCCAGATCATAACCAG
>JAYVAI010000600.1:0-5977 GCA_043751075.1 Cyclobacteriaceae bacterium
GAAGGCAATGAAAAATCATTGTCCTTCTTTTTTAGGGAAACAGAAAAAAGTGTCCATTTTTTTTATTTCAACTTGTTGCGTTAGAAACTTGAGACCACCGAATTAAACAAAAAGAAAGTCCCCGTTGTAAGGATTGACAAGTCGTTGAACAAATACAGCAATGTTGTTTTGTTCCCCGACAAGGTTGAGAAAGCCAACGAGATGTTGCGGACCATTGGACTTCCGAAACTTGCAAATAAGAAACGCAGCAAATAATTAGAAGCGGCTGTTCGGTAATCAATCCGCCAACAGGCGTAGCTTCTAATTGGCACCGGTGCGTCATTACGCAATACCCCACGGGCTAAACAATATCCACAAAAAGATCACACAAGCGATCAATAGCATGGTAACCCAAAAATCAGTTGAATATCCCTCACCTTTTACGGAAGGAGTTCTCTTGTAAGTAACCAATTTCAATTGCTCTTCGGACTGTGCTGGTGCCGTGAGACTCACCAGGATCAAAATCGCACCACAAATCAAAAAGAGAAATAAGGCAAAATGCAGAAAGTTGATGCTCAACATTCCATGAAGAAAACTTCCTTCTTCCACCATGATCATTCCTTCCTTCGCCATAAATTCAGTCACTAATCGCGACACTCCCAAGACGAATCCCAACCACAACGAAACAATTGCCCCACGTGCATTGATGCGTTTGATAAAAAGACCTAACAAAAACACCGCTGCGATTGGCGGAGATATATAGGCTTGAATGCTTTGCAAATAGTGGAACATGCCACCACCCATCAACGTCCTCATAAAAGGTATCCAACTTAAACTGACGATCACCAGCACCACGGTGGCTATCTGACCTACCAATACCAATTGCTTTTCGGATGCGCCTGGTTTATATCGTTTATAAAAATCGATCGTGAACAACGTGGACGAGGAATTAAATGCGGAGGAGAGTGAACTCATCAGTGCAGCAAGCAGCGCAGCAATGGCGAGTCCTTTTATTCCAACAGGAAGCAACGTGGTGATCATGGCGGGCATGGCCTGATCGGCATTGTCCAACGAAAACTCCAGCAGTCCTTTTTTTGCCAATGCATAAGCGATGATGCCGGGCATCAAGAAAATAAACACAGGAAGTAGTTTTAGAAATCCTGCAAACAAAGTGCCCTTGCGTGCCTGACTGATATCTTTTGCAGACAATACTTTCTGAACGATAAACTGATCGGTGCACCAATACCACACGCCTAAAATTGGTGCGCCAAACAGCATGCCGGTCCAAGGATAATTTGTATCTGACAGGGGGCGCCATAGGTTGAAAAATTGCGACACACTGGGGTTGCCCGGCTCTGCGCTCGCCACAGCAATGGTGTTGGTCATCTCATCCCATCCACCCAGTTCGTGCAATCCATAAAACGTAACGGCTATTGTTCCGGCAAGTAAAATAACAGTCTGGATCACATCCGTATAAATCACGGCTGTCAATCCACCAAGCACTGTATAAAGTCCAGTTGATAATACGATGATGATAGCGCCTGTCCAGAATGGAATGCCAAACATATCGAAGATCAAAGCGCCCGAAAAAATGATAAGCGAAATTTTGGTGAGCACATACGCCAGGATGGAAACTACCGATAGATAAGTTCGCGCAGCCGGAGAGTATCGCATCTCCAAAAACTGGGGCATGGTATAAACTCCAGTCTTAAGATAGAAAGGCACGAACACCCATCCCAAAATAATCAATACCAAAGATGCCAGGATTTCAAACTGTGCATTGGGCATATCGGCACGCGCACCCGAGCCGGCAAGCCCTAAAATTATTTCGGAGCCAATGTTAGAAGCAAACAGCGCGGCACCGATCACAATCCATCCTTCACTTTTACCGGATAAAAAATAATCGGCAGATGCCGTGTCGCTATGGCTGTGCTTTCGCCTGAGCGTGGCCCATCGGGCAATGTAAAACACAACACCGAAATAGGCGAGCACAATAATGAAGTCGATCGTACTAAGATTTGCAATCATAAAGAAAGATAGGTTTGGTTGTAGGGTTACTTAAAGAAATGGAATCAATTTAGCGAAAGAGAATGGCGCTTTTTAAAATGCATCGGGTTTTCCTTTGCATACTTATTAAAAGTCTTGTTGAAATAGGACAAGTTGGTGAAGCCGCTTTCGAAGCACGCTTCACTTACATTATAATCCTTCAACAATAATTTCTTCGCCTGATTGACGCGATACTGATTTAAGAATTCGGTAAAGGTCATGTTGGTCATGCGTTTGAAGTAGCGGCAAAATGCAGCCATTGATAAATTACAAAGATCTACAACCTCCTGAACATCTACCTTCTCTTGGTAATGCTCTTCTACATAGCGATAAATTTTTTTGATCCGCTGTTGCTCTTTCAGATTGTAGTTGTGTTCGATGGGTGGAATGTTGAGCACTTCACTTTCGGTGCTGGTCGCCAGCAGTTGAAAAATCTCCAACAAAAGGATCCATTGCCTAAAGTGATTCTGTTGAATCATCTCTTTTAATTTTTCGCCCACTGCCCGTTTGGTGTCTCCTTTAAATGCAATAGCTCTGCGCGCTTTTGAAAACAATGCTCGGATGTCGGACAGTTCGGGAATATCAGCGAGTGCTTCCCGCAGAAAATCTTCCTGCAACTGGATCACAATTTTTTCGTATTCGGTGCGGATGCCAAAGTCAAAATTCAAGTGGGGAATATTTGGGCCCATAAACACCAGGTCACTGCCTTTGAATATAGAGATGTGATCACCAATGTGCCGCGTGCCATCCGCGCCAGCGATAAAGATCAATTCATATTCCGGATGATAATGCCAAAAGAAAAGCTCATTAAGCCTGGGATTTTTCAAAATCCGGAAAGAGCTTCCTTCATCGGGCTGTACTTTTTCAAGTTTGATCTTCATTGACAAGTTGATTTTTTTTGGCCGTGAATGTACTTAAAATATCAGTATCTTAGCTTAAACATCAATACAGAACAAAAAATGGCAAAGGCAGTGGAAGTTTCAGGCCGCAAGCCAGAATACATTTGACTCAACAAAACCAAACACATAATGGAAAAGAATCCACCCACTACTATGGCCCCAACAATGGCGCCCACGATGGCCCCCAACCAGAATCATAAAGAGATTCCCGGAAATCCTTCAACGGCCACTTCGAGCAAAGTAAAATTGAATGACCGCTCCAACGGCAAGCCGCTCCGTGTGCTTTCCGAAGATGATTGGAAATTTTGGAAACACAACGGCTACATCGTAATCAAGAATGCAGTGCCAAAAGAAAACTGCGAACGGTTGGCAAAACTGCTTTGGGAGTTTGAAGAGAAAGACCCCAACGCTGCTTCCACCTGGTATGCACCGCCACGTGCCGAAATGAAAATGAAGGAGCTTACCAATACAGGCATGGTGGAAATTTACAATCATCAGTACCTGTGGGACAACCGCTCTGTTCAAAAAGTGTATGATGCCTTTGTCGATATCTGGGGAACCGAAAAACTTTGGGTGACCATCGACCGCGCCAATTTGAATTTACCGATACGCCCCGGCTTTGAGTACAAAGGATTTATCCATTGGGATTATGATCCGGAAACCAAACCACAAAATGTGCAAGGAGTGTTGGCCCTAGCCGATCAAATGGACGAAAACATGGGAGGCTTTCAATGCATTCCTGAATTGTATCGCACCTACGATACATGGAAGCTTACGCAACCTGAAGACCGTGATCATTTTAAACCCGACACTACCGGTTTTGAATTAGTGAAAGTAAAAATGGAAGCCGGTGACCTGTTGATATTCAACAGCACGGAACCACACGGCATACGGCCAAATAATTCGAAAGACAAAGTGCGCATGGCGCAATACATTTCTATGATGCCGGCTGAAGAGGACAACGAAGGCATGCGCGAATGGCGCATCAATTCATGGAGCAATCGCATCGCACCCGATGGGTATGCTTTTCCGGGCGACCCGCGCAACTGGGAGCAAACCAAATACAAGCGCGCAGAACTCAATCCGCTTGGAAAGAAATTATTGGGATTGGAGAAGTGGTGATGAGCCAACTGTTCACAACACTCAACAATGGCATCACCATGCCGCTGTTGGGCTTAGGGGTTTATGACATGTACAAACGCGAAGCAGAAGAGGCCGTGACGAGCGCGTTGGAAATTGGTTATCGGTTGATTGACACCGCGGCCATGTATAAAAACGAAACAGAGATTGGCAATGCAGTTCGCGCCAGCGGTGTGCCACGCAAAGATATTTTTCTTACCACCAAAGTTGCCGATGGCGATCAGGGTTATGATAAAACCTTTCGTGCGTTTGACGAAAGCAGCCGTAAACTGAATTGCGATTACATCGATTTGTATCTGGTGCACTGGCCAATCAAGAAAACGCGAAAGGACACGTGGCGCGCCCTTGAAAAATTATATGCCGACAAGCGTGTGCGTGCCATTGGAGTGGCCAACTACCTGATCCCGTTCTTGAATGAACTCGAAACATATTCTGAAGTAATTCCTGCGGTTGATCAGGTGGAGTTCAGCCCGTATTTGTTCCTGGAAGATTTGTTGAATGTGTGCCGAAGAAAAAATATTCTGTTGCAGGCATACACACCCTTGTTGCGCGGTCAGCGATTTGCTGATCCTAAACTCATCGGTATGGCGGATAAATATGGAAGAACGCCCGCCCAAATTATTCTGCGCTGGGCATTGCAGCTGGGTGTGTCCACCATTCCAAAATCATCCAACCCAACACGGTTGAAAGAAAATTTTGATGTGTTTGATTTTCATATCTCTGAAGATGACATGAAAAAGATAAGCGGGTTCAATGAAAATTTCAGAGTGGTAGATGATCCGATTTCCTTTTTGTAGTGGGGACTTGGATCACATCCTGCCTATCAATGTTTGTTCTTAATCTTCCTTATCACCCTTGGCCCATACCACAACCAGAACCCGCTAATCGCCAGTGTGAGCAATCCCAGTCCCATATAGTTTGTATAAAAAAGTTTGAACAAATCATTGACGATCGAGCCATCGTGCAGGTGTTCAATCCAGTCGGCATGGCACTGTGCCACCGACAATGCTTTTGCGGTAGTGGCGTCCACCTGCACTTCCCAATAGCCTTTGGTGAACAACACTTTCACAATCCCTTTGTCGAACCGTACATCAAAACGATCAACGGAATTTTGCTGATGCGTCACGGAATCGATCGCGCGCAGGGCCACCTGAGCCACACGTTCAAAACTTACCCACGTTTCCACGTTGGTGGACGCACCTTTTAATGTGGCCGGTTGCAACAATTCCACATTTTTTTTCCAACCCAACAGCACACCTGTAATACTGGTGATGAGCATGAACAAAGCAACGCTGATGCCTATCCATTTGTGCAGCGAACGAAATTGACGTAGGCGGTGAACTAAATTTTTTAAGATCATACTGGTTTGAATGAATGTACCTATATAGCAACAAATTGATTTTAGTGTGTTAATCCTACTTTGTCAAGTTTGCACAAAAATTGAGATCGAGCGTTCCCCTCTCCTCTGGAGAGGGGTTAGGGGTGAGGTCAGACACCAAGCTTTGCTGTTTTAAAATTTAACCCTCATTGTTCCAAATATATTTCTGCCCGATGCCGTAATGCCCGATGAATAAGGGCGATATCGTTTGTCAAATATATTTTCAAGGCCTGCATCCACGGTGATATGTTTAAATAAATTGAAAGACCCTTTCAGGTTTAGTGTTGCCCATGAGGGCGAGTATGGATTCCCGTTTTCATCTTTCGCATACAAATGCCGGTCGGCACGTTCGCTTGCTGCGAGGCGATCGTAAGAAATTTTTCCATTGTAGTTTGCGTACAACACAAGTTGGATTTTTTTGTTCTTATAAGTAACCTGGGTGGCTCCGAACGAAGGAGCTACATGCGTAGGCGAAAAGTATTGGTCTGTCGAAGCATCTTTTTCTTTTCCCTTTTGCAGGTTGATGGTGGAAGAC
>JAYVAI010000601.1:0-16584 GCA_043751075.1 Cyclobacteriaceae bacterium
ATAAAGTTGGCGGCCTTCTCTTTGTCGCGTGTTATATCCAGAATGACTTTGTCAAATTTGGCTTTGTCACCTTTTGCGTTTTGCAGCGCGGCATATTCATCTTGCGTGCAAACAAAAATCAGGGGCTTCATCAGGTCTTCAATTTTTGAAAACCTCGGAAAACTTTTGTTCACCACGCGCACGGCAACACCCTCAGATGCCGCGGTGTCTTTTTGGAAAAGATAAAGACCGGTTTTCTTTAAGGTGACCGGTGCGCCTGTGCTTATCTGAAATGTGGAATCGTGAAACAGGAAACGATCTACTTTGCTTTCTTTCTCTGCAAAGGGTGGATAGGCGGCAGGAAAATCTTCATTGTAGTAGGAAACAAACAAGATGTTGCCATTGCTTTTGATCGGATAAGGCTGATCGGCAATCAAGTATTTTCTTGTTAGCCGGTTGTTGTCCTGTTCAAACCATCCGTTTACCGGAAAATTTTTCTCCATCAATTTAAAATGTACCCAACTTTTTTTTGTTTCGATGTTGGTGACCTTTGCCACCAGCAACCAAGGTTTTGCGGGAAGATCAAAAACCCATAACCCCTTTTTTGTTTTTACATCGATAAGACTGTCGGTGTTTGGTAGGGCTGTGCCTTCGCGCTGCGTGTAAGAATCCTTTTTTTCCCACGTGATGGAATATTTTTCGAGAGGCAATTGCGAAGATTGGATGTGATAATAGACTTCTAATTTTTGCTGGGTGCGCACTGGTTGAAGCGTGATGGAAACCTCACTTTCGGGGTTATATAGTTCACGGAAATTGATGGCGGTAAGAGCCTGCGCAAAAAGGGTCTTGCCAGGCAAGACAAGCAGGATAAAAATGAAAATGTATCTCATAACAATTTTCTGTGTCATAAAATTACAACGATAATTCTAACCATTTGGGTTATTTTTGCTTGATAATTTTTTTTGATGACATCTGTTTACACGACCGAAATCACTTCGGGCTCTATCCCTTCCGACAATCCGGTTCATCAACGGCTGTTGCGGCCTTACGTGCTCGCCCCCGCCTATTTAAAAGGAGACTTACTCGAAGTAGGGTGTGGCGAAGGCCGGGGCATAGCGCTATTGTTGCCGGCAGTTGCCACCTATACGGCCATCGATAAAATTGCCCCGGTGATCAACGCGCTTCAAAAAAAATATCCCCAAGGAAAATTTTTGAGCGGCAACATTCCACCCCTTTCAACCTTTGCTGATGATAGTTTTGATTCGGTGGTAAGCTTTCAGGTGATTGAACACATTGAGGACGACCGGCTTTTTCTAAAGGAAATACACCGTGTGTTAAAGCCCGCAGGCATTGCACTGATCACAACTCCCAACAGACCTTATTCATTGTCGCGCAACCCCTGGCACATACGCGAATATACCGCGCAAGAGTTGACTGATCTGGCAAAAGTTTTTTTTGTGGATGTTACCCTGAAGGGGATTACTGGAAACACGAAAGTGATGGAATACTATGCACGCAATAAAAAATCGGTGGACAAACTTATGCGTTGGGATATTTTTGACCTTCAGCATAAACTTCCTGCTTCGCTTCTTAGGATTCCGTATGAGTTTATGAACCGCCTGAACAGGAACAAATTGGAGGCAGGTGGTGATGGATTGGTGAGCAGCATAACCCACGAGGATTATCTACTTACACAAGATGCGGAGCATGCCCTGGATTTATTTTTGATTTTAAGAAAATGACCTACACATTTTGGGTACTACGCGGATTTTTGTGAAAAGTATTGTGCGGCACCCCGAAAAAGAAATCGGGGCCGGGCTATCCCTGCCCGTCCGGTCAGGGGGCGTTGCAAGCCTGCCTGTCCGGTAGGCAGGTCCGGCCATTCACAAGCCCACGCACTTCGGGCCTGCCTGCGGCAAAGGCAGGCTTTCCCTGCCCGTCCGGTCAGGCGGGCACTTCTATCCCTTGCCGGAAAGACACCACAGAAATACGTGTAGTACCAAAAAAAATTATACAGGTTTTGAAAACAAAATCATGGAAATAGGAATTGACAGCTTCGCCTCAGCGATGGAGAGCAACGGAAAAGTAGTGGCCGCCAATCGCGCCAACGTTATTGCCGATTTATTGGCACGCATCGAACATGCCGACCAATGTGGGCTTGATGTTTTTGGCATAGGCGAGCATCACCGCAAAGAGTTTCTCGACTCTGCTCCATCCATCATTCTTGCAGCTGCTGCCGCGCGCACAAAACGAATACGGTTGACGAGTGCCGTTACCGTGCTGAGCGCTGCCGATCCGGTGCGCGTGTTTCAAAATTTTGCCACGTTGGATTTGGTTTCGCAAGGCCGGGCCGAGATGGTGGTGGGCCGCGGTTCATTTATAGAAGCCTTTCCTCTTTTTGGTTTGAGCCTGAATGATTACGATGAACTCTTTGCTGAGAAACTCGAGCTCTTGTTGGCCATCCGGCAAAATGAAAGAGTGAATTGGTCGGGGAAGTTCCGGCCTGCGCTCAAAGACCAGGCGATTTATCCCAGGCCGTTGCAAAATCCTATTCCAATATGGCTCGGTGTCGGTGGCACACCGGAATCGTTTATCCGTGCAGGCATGCTTGGCCTTCCGCTGATGGTGGCTATCATCGGTGGCGACACTCACCGTTTCCGTCCGTTGATAGATTTGTATCGCGAAGCAGGAGCAGCGGCAGGCCACTCTCCAGAAAAATTAACGGTAGGCTTGCATTCGCTCGGCTATGTGGCCAGCACCACCGAAGAAGCCGTGGCCGATTATTATCCCGGCTATGCCGAAACATTTACCCGCATTGGAAGAGAGCGTGGTTGGCCACCAGTAACAAGAGCGGGCTTCGATGCGCAGCGTGGCCCACTTGGTGCTTTCGCGGTGGGCAGCCCCGAAGAAGTGGCAGAGAAAATCGTCCGGCATTCAAAAGCCTTGGGCGGTATTTCGCGGTTCAGCTTTCAGATGGACAATGCAGGGCTATCGCATGAAAAACTTTTGCATGCAATTGAGTTGATTGGGGAGAAAGTGAAGCCGATGGTGACTTCCTGATAACTGATGTTACAAAAAACGTAGAAACCTGTCAATTAATCTTCATCCCGTTATATCTTACAATTTTAAGGACATTGAAAATGCCAACGGGCCGTTGTAACTTTACTTTATGATAAGCGAAGCCGAGGTTCTATCCCGAATTAAAAACATAGTGCTCCAGCACGAACCGTCTGCAAAAATATATTTGTATGGTTCAAGGGCCCGTGGCGATGCGAGGCCAGATTCTGATTGGGATTTGCTAATACTTTTGAATGCGGAAAAGATTACGGATGACCTTGAGTTGCGCGTAACTTATCCCTTGTATGATTTAGCCATTGACATTGGACATGTGTTTAGCCCGATGGTTTATTCTGTTAAAGAATGGACGGGCAAACATTTTGTGACTCCTTATTATCAAAATGTAATGGAAGAGGGAAGGCTTCTATGAATGATCAAACTGAGGTGTATTTCGCTTACCGTTTAAAAAGGGTAACGGAATCAATTGATGAAATTGATATGCTTATCAAAATGGGTCATTGGAATTCAGTCGTTAATAAAATGTATTATGCTTGCTTTTATGCCGTGGGTGCACTTTTGCTAAGGCATGAAGTTCTCACAAAATCCCATTCGGGCACACTCCATAAATTCAATGAGGTTTTTGTAAAGACCGGAAAAATAAGCCGGGAGTTTGCCAAGTTATATGCGGAGCTTTTCGATAAAAGACAGAAGGCCGACTACAATGACAACTTTGATTTGGATGAACAAACCATAATGCGACTGTATCGACCATGTATTGAATTCATAAAGCAAATTGAAACCCTCGTCAACCAAACCTCTCCGGACAATTCTGGCGCAACGTTCAATTGAAATAAAATTTGATCTACTCCAAACTTCACTGGGTCATTTCATCGAATGATTTCAAAAACAGAAAAGGCGGGTTTCCCCGCCTTTCGTTTTATACATAGCACCAATATCACTCACTCTTCTTTTCCTTGGAAGAAGCTTTAGGCTTTTTGGTTTTTATGGTAAGCAAATCACCGGTGCCTTCATAGTCGGCCATAATGGTGCCCCCTTCGGTCACTTCACCTTTCAGTATTTCTTCTGCTACCGGGTCTTCCAGATATTTTTGAATGGCCCTGTTGAGAGGACGGGCACCAAACTGTTGGTCATACCCTTTCTCCGCGAGGAAGTCCTTCGCCTTATCGGTAAGCTCCACATTGTATCCAAGTGTGTTAATGCGGGCAAATAGTTTTCCTAAAGTAAGGTCAATGATTTTGTGGATGTCTTCGCGTTTCAATGAGTTGAACACGATCACATCGTCAAGTCTGTTAAGGAACTCTGGGCTGAAAGCACGCTTCAACGCACTCTGAATGGTGGACTTCATAAGCTCCTCGGTGTTTTCGCGCTTGTTGCTGGTGGCAAAGCCAATGCCCGCACCAAAGTCTTTCAAGTCGCGCACACCAATATTGGAAGTCATAATGATAATGGTATTTCTGAAATCCACCCTGCGGCCCAGCCCGTCTGTGAGAATGCCATCGTCCAGCACTTGCAACAGTATATTGAACACATCGGGGTGGGCTTTTTCTATTTCATCCAACAGCACCACCGAGTATGGCTTGCGTCTTACTTTTTCGGTAAGCTGCCCACCTTCTTCATAACCCACATAACCGGGAGGTGCGCCAACAAGACGTGACACAGAAAACTTTTCCATGTATTCGCTCATGTCAATACGCACGAGTGTATCTTCTTTGTCAAATAAATAATACGCCAGCACTTTGGCAAGCTCAGTTTTTCCTACACCGGTGGGGCCCAAGAAAATGAAAGAGCCTATTGGTTTGCGTGGGTCTTTCAATCCTACCCGTGTGCGCTGTATCGCTTTGGTAAGTTTCTTGATGGCTTCTTCCTGGCCTATTACTTTTCCACTGAGTTGGTTGGCCATGCCCAGCAGTTTGTTGCTTTCTTTTTGTGCAATGCGGTTGGCAGGTATGCCCGTCATCATGCCCACTACATCGGCCACGTTGTCTTCAGTGACCGTATATTTTTCAGTGCGTGTTTTTTCTTCCCAACGGGATTTGGCCATATCCAATTGCTCGATCAGTTTCTTCTCTTTGTCGCGAAGTTGTGCGGCCTCTTCATATTTCTGGCTTTTCACCACACGGTTTTTTTCTTTTTTCACATCCTCAATAGCCTCTTCAAACTTCACGATGTCCTCGGGCACATGAATGTTGTTGATGTGCACCCGTGCTCCGGCTTCGTCCATCACATCAATGGCTTTGTCGGGCAAAAACCGGTCGCTGATATACCGGTCGGATAATTTGACACACGCCTCCAATGCTTCTTTGGTATAACTTACGTGATGATGGTCTTCGTATTTTTCTTTTATGTTTTCCAAAATCTGAATTGTTTCGTCCACCGAGGTAGAGTCAACCAACACCATTTGGAACCTGCGGGCAAGGGCTCCGTCCTTTTCAATATATTGCCGGTACTCATCCAACGTGGTGGCGCCAATGCATTGTATTTCGCCACGCGCCAGGGCAGGCTTGAACATGTTGGAGGCGTCCAATGATCCGGATGCACCACCTGCGCCCACTATGGTGTGAAGCTCATCGATAAACAAGATCACATCGGGCGATTTTTCGAGTTCGTTCATCACCGCCTTCATGCGTTCTTCAAACTGGCCACGGTATTTAGTGCCGGCAACAAGCGAGGCCAGATCCAAGGTTACCACACGTTTGCCAAAAAGCACCCGCGATACTTTTTTCTGAATGATGCGCAAGGCAAGACCTTCGGCAATAGCGGTTTTGCCAACACCGGGTTCACCAATTAAAATAGGATTGTTTTTCTTTCTGCGGCTCAGGATCTGCGCCACCCGTTCGATTTCTTTTTCGCGGCCCACGATCGGGTCGAGCTTGTTGTCTTCGGCCAGTTTGGTAAGGTCGCGGCCGAAGTTGTCAAGCACGGGTGTGCGCGATTTTTCGGTGCTCTTTTTTTCCTTGCTGCCAGGCGTGGCACCGCTGCCAAACATTTTCGATGAATCGTCATCGGGATCATCGGTGTCGGAAGCCGAAGTGGGCTGGTTGTTTTGGTATTCCAGCATTTCTTTCACCACATCGTAGGCCACATCAAACTTGTTTAATATTTGTGTGCCCAAATTGTCGGGGTCGCGAAGGATGGATAACAACAAATGCTCGGTGCCAATCAATGGGGCTTTAAATATTTTGGCTTCGAGGTAAGTGATCTTCAATACTTTTTCAGAAGCGCGGGTCAATGGAATGTTGGCAAGGTTCTTTATATCATGCGTGGCCGTGCCTTTTGAAATTTTTTCAATCTCTACACGAAGTTGGGGCAACTGAACGCCTAATTTTTTCAGCACCCCTACGGCCACCCCTTCGCCTTCGCGTATCATGCCAAGTATCAGGTGCTCGGTGCCAATGTAATCGTGGCCCAACCGTAACGCTTCCTCCCGGCTAAGGGAGATTACTTCCTTAACGCGGTTAGAAAATTTTGCTTCCATATTTGCCATAAAGTCTTGAGTAATGTAAATGTAAAGTTTTACGGTTGATAATTCAAAAGGACCTTTCCTATGTAGAGGTTGCTCAAATATATTGGTTCCGCGTGAATCTTTTTAATAAACAATTGACAACAGCCGATTGACAATTGTGCAGTAAGAATTGTCAATTGAATTTTATCAATCGTCATCCACTTGCCGGTTCAAAAACAAGTATAGGGTTTTATTTGTTCAGATCATCCTTCCGCGAGGCGAGTAGAAAGGGGGCGGCCTTCGGTCCTTCGCAAAACAATAAGTCAATCAGGCTGAGGCTTTCTGCAAAACCGTTGCCAAAAACCTGATGATAGGGAACGGGTTTGTAGAAGGTCCGCTCGGCTGGCGGTTTCTTTGGGTCTATTTGCGATCTAAGATCAAAAACAGATAAAGGTGTAATTTTTTCGTAGGTCACACTTGCCGCAAGGGTTGGATTGAAGCGTATGGAGGTAAGACAGAATGACAGCAATTCGAAATTTAAGTCGAACAGAAAAGGGTGGCTTCGGTACAAAATAGTTTTCAGGTCATCAGCATAAAATTCAAAATAGGGGGCACTTCGATAAGCCGATTCGAGGGCACGCCAATGTGTGTTCTGCCATTTGCTGTTGTAATCGATGCGTATGTCTTTGATAATTGCCTTGCCATGTTTTGCCGTTAAGGGCACAGTCAGCATTTCCACACCTTGCGCTGTGTTGATGTAACACCTGCTGCGATAGCTTTGTTTCACATAGTGCTCGTGTTTTTCCAACAGGATCATATCAAACGGAAGCAGCGCGCAGAAATATTCCAACGATGGCAGGTAATGAAGTTCTATCAATACAGATTTCAAATTCAAAATTTAATGTTCAAAAGTAACACGCTCTTTCAATCTTGAATTTGTTTCACCAGTCAAACTCGCCAAGACCTTGCCGTGTCACCACCGGTTCACCTCCTGTAAAATCAACAATGGTGGATGGGATATTTCCACCGGGGCCGCCATCAATGATCAGGTCCACCTTGTGTTTGAAGTCTTCATACATTTCCTCCGGATCGGTGGTGTATTCCTTTATCTGATCATCATCTTTTATGGACGAGGTGATCAGTGGGTTGTCGAGAAGTTTTACGATTTCGAGCGGGATGGGATGCTGCGGGATTCGGATGCCCACGGTTTTTTTATTCACGTCCAAAATTTTGGGCACCTGGCTGCTCGATTCGAAGATGAATGTAAATGGCCCCGGCAAAAGTTTTTTCAGGATTTTGAATTCGGGTGTGTCTATGCGTTTTACATATTTTGAAATATGGCTCAGGTCGCTGCAGATAAAAGACAGGTTTAGTTTCTGAGGTTTGATGTCTAAGATGTGACAAAGGCGCTCCACTGCCCTGCGGTTCATCAGGTCGCAACCAATGCCGTAAATGGTATCCGTGGGATACACAATGATGCCACCGCTTTTCAGCAACGCTGCAACATGCAATAACTTGCGCGGCTCAGGTGTTACCGGATGCATGGAAAGAAACTCCGCTGGCATAAATGATTGTTAACCAGCGCAAGGTAATTCAAATAGCGGGGAAGATAGTTTTTGCTGTAGGACTAATCCTACTTTGTCATGTTACTTCCAACTAATAAAACGTCATCGCGGGCGGGTGCCCAAACTTTATCATTATTGAAAATATTCAACCCGACCCGCGATCCTGAAAAAAAGATTGGAGCAAACCTTAACGGGATTCCTGCCTGGCCGGTAGGGTCTCGTTTACTTGTGAACCCAATTAAAAAAATTCTCCCATCGCCCGGAATGCCCTTGAAATTTTGGTTTCAATTGTCAGGAGCTTAAGCCTGTCCGGTAGGCAGGCCCATGGCAATTTTTAGTAAATTTGAACTTTTAATTTTTACCATGACCGAAGTACCCAAAAAGAAGCTTGCGTTTTTCCTGATCGGCTCAACCCTTACCATCACGTTTATTTTTTATGGCTATCAGATTTTTTTTACGCCCAACATCCTCTTGGATAAGGAAGACAGGGTTTTTACAATCCGGTCGGGAGCCACGTTTCGCAAAGTGCAGCAAGACCTGGGCAAGGGGGAGTTTGTAAATGACCTGGTTTCGTTCAGCTTTTTGGCGCGGCTATACGATTACGACAAGCACATTACCCCCGGTCGTTTTTTGCTCCGCAGGAACATGACCAACACCGAGGCAATACGTGTGCTTGAATCAGGAAAAGAGCAGACTGTGAAAGTTACCTTTACAAACGTGCGCCTGTTGGATGACCTGTCGGAAAAAATAACAAAGAACATTGGCGTATCGCCTACGGAGTTTAATGAAGCCCTCGATGATTTTCTGTCAGATAACAAGGAAGGGTTCGCCCGTGAAAACGTAATTGGAATGTTTTTGCCCAACACCTATGAAGTATATTATAATGTGTTGCCCGATGAACTGATCAGCCGGATGCTTTCGGAATATAAAAAATTCTGGAACGATGAACGATTGGCCAAGGCGAAAGCAATCGGGCTCACACCAAAAGAGATATCCACACTTGCCTCGATTGTGCAAGCTGAAAGTGTGAAAGCTATTGAAGCGCCCATCATTGCGGGGCTCTATATCAACCGCCTCAAAAAAGATATTCCCTTGCAGGCCGACCCCACACTGGTTTTTGCCTCTGGCGACTTTACGCTGAAGCGTGTTCTGAACGAGCACAAGCAGGTCGATTCGCCTTACAACACGTATAAGTATGCAGGCCTGCCACCGGGCCCTATCAATATGCCGCAGATCGGCACTATTGATGCGGTGCTCAATTACCAAAAGCACAACTATATTTACATGTGCGCCAAAGAAGATTTTTCGGGCAACCATAATTTTGCTACCACCCTGACCGAACACAATAAAAATGCGCGCAAGTATCAGGCCGCGCTTACCATTGAGATGAGAAAGGGCGCGGCCAAAAAAGGTAAATAGAAATCATGTACACTTCTGAAACTTACATACGTGTGCGATACGGTGAAACCGACCAGATGGGCTACGTGTATTATGGCAACTACGCCATGTACTACGAAGTGGGCCGGATGGAAAGTTTGAGAAAGCTGGGGCTTAGCTATAAGGAACTCGAAGGCATGGGCGTGATGATGCCCGTGCTGGAAAACAAATCTAAATTTTTGAGTGCCGCTTTTTATGACGATCACCTGAAAGTAATCACCACCATACGTGAGAAGCCCGGGGCACGGATAAAATTTGAATATGATATTTTCAATGGCGAGGGCACATTGATCCATCAGGGTGAGACCACGCTCGCTTTTGTGAATATAAAAACGGGCCGCCCCGGACGACCCCCACACGTATTTCAAGATGTGCTTAAACCTTATTTTGAATGAAGTACGTAACCCGCAAACGCATACTTCAATACACTACGGCCCGCACGGGAAGAAACTGGCTAAAGAAAATCAAGTTCAAGCGCTACGAAGGATTGTCGCTGTATAAATTCTCCAAAATCTTTTTCCATAACATTGAAGAAGACGAAATACTAGACCGTTCCAACGGGGTGGCCTTCAACTTCATCATGGCGATTTTCCCTGCCATCATATTTTTTTTCACACTCATTCCCTATATCACGGTTTACTTTCCAACCGTGAGCCAGAACAGCATGATGGAGTTTATAAGCGAGGTGATGCCCGCCAACATGTTTGAAGTGGTGGCTGGCACCATTGGCGACATCATCAAAAACCAACGCGGGGGGTTGCTCACGTTTGGGTTTTTGTTTGCTGTCTATTTGGCCACCAACGGTATGGTGGCATTGATGCGGGCCTTTAATTCGTGTTACCGCACCGTTGACAAACGCAGCATGATCCGCATGCGCCTTACTGCGTTTGGCCTTACCATTATCCTCGCCCTGTCGCTATTTGTGGCGGTCACGTTGTTGATCGTTGGCCAAATCGCCATCGACTATGTTACCGTAAATGCCCACAGGCTCGATATCAATTTAGATTCCTATACCATTTATTTTTTGCTCGTGCTCAGGTTTCTGGTCATCTTCATTCTCTTTTTCATTGTGATCTCCAGCATTTATTATTTTGGACCCTCGGTACATTATAACTGGGATTTTTTTTCGGTGGGGTCGTTGCTGGCCACGCTGGCCGGCCTTGGCATCTCCTATGGGTTTGCTTTTTATGTGGCCAACTTTGGCACGTACAATAAAGTTTATGGATCTATTGGGGTGCTCATAGCCCTGATGATATGGATACAATTGCTCACGCTTGTGCTGCTCTTTGGCTACGAAGTGAATGCCAGCCTGCACTATGGCCACAAGCTGCAAGTGGTGAACGAAAATTTAAAGAAGGAAAAGTCAGCGCGGGGGTTGCGGTGAGTTTTTTTTGTCAAGTGTCGTCTCCCCTCGGCCGCCTCGGGGTCGATACGGCCTGCCCGTGCTCCCCACTCCTTCCCAAACGCAAACACATGCACCCCGGCCACCAAGCGTCACCTTCGCCCAAGTGAGTTTCAGTTTCAATGGACACGCCAGAGCCAAAAAGGGTGAAATGATTGATACTTCAAAAATCATTTCAAAATTTCAAAAAAAGACTTTCAAACATTCCTACCCCATACATGTGCAATGCTTATCGACATCAAAAGGTTTACAATTTCGTAAACCATCGTATCTTTGGGTACAATAAAATATGACGGTTGAATCTAAGACAGAATATTTGGAGACTTTATATAAAACTCCTTTAGATGAAATAAGAGGCAAGCATCCCTTTTCAAAGGATGTTATAAAGCAGTTCAAGAAAAAGGTGCAGCTTTTGATGTCCGTCTCCATGTTGCAGCAACTAAAGCAGTTCAGAGGATTGAACTTCGAATATTTGAAGGGCAATAAGAGAATGGAATGCTCCATCAGGCTCAACGACCAGTTTCGGTTGATCTTTGAGCAAAGAGGGATGGACCAAATAGAAATAATAGTGGTAAACGAAATATCAAAACATTATGAGTAGAGAAAAAAAAATAGCGAACGACTTAGTTCCGGGAGATATTTTTCACCCAGGTGAATACATAAAAGACGAGTTGGATGCAAGAGGCATTAGCCAACAGGATTTAGTTGTTAAAACTAAATTGAGCAAATCTGAAATCAGTTCATTGATTCATGGCAGGCGCAACATCAATGTCAGGATTGCAATCCTATTGGAGCAAACGTTTGGAATTGATGCTGAATTCTGGATGAACCTCCAGATTAAATATGATATTGATACGGTGAAGAAAAAAGCCGAGAAGTCAATCAAACAAGCCAATATCCCTCTTGCCAGGAAAGCAAGGCTCAAGCATCTGGTAGCTGTTGCCTGACAAGTGTGAGAAAGTTAATAGCCAGGCATGGACAAATCACGTCAGCGCTGGGAGTTTTTTTTGTGTCAAGTAACGTCTCCGCCTCGGAACAATACTCAATCAGAACTTGGCAGTCGCACAGAAATCCTCTTCAACATTTTGTAAAAGTTATTTCGCAGCCCATTTACATCAAGGCATTTGCGGCCACGGTGCTGTTGGCCACGGGTGGTTTTATGCTCATGCCTTTCGGCAGTGCTTTTAGCATTAACAATTTAGGTATCACCATGGAGCAATTGCCCCTACTCTATATGATCACAGGAGGCTTCTCTATTATGATGGGCCCATTGGCGGGAAGACTGAGCGACAAAATAGGGAAGTATAAAATGTTTGTGATCGGCTCTGTGCTTAGCATGGTGATGGTGTTGATTTATTGCAACCTATCCATCACACCGCTTTGGGTTGTGATCGTTATTAACGTGATCATGTTCGCGGGCATCATGGCCAGAATTATCCCCTCCTCGGCACTGCTCACGGCCATACCCGATCCGCAAGACCGTGGGGCATTCAACGGCATCAACTCTTCGATACAACAAATTTCGGGAGGCGTGGCCGCAGCCGTTGCCGGGCTCATTGTAGTGCAAACCGAAAGCGGCAAACTGGAGCGGTACCCATTGCTGGGCTATGTAGTGGTGGGCGCCATGATCATTACCATAGGCATGATGTATATGTTAAATCAATTGGTGATAAAAAAAGCAGAGGCAGATAAGGCATTGAGTGAGCATAAGAAGTAAATTTCGGCATGAATTAATAATCACCACAAACCACCCACCCTATGAAACGCAGAAAATTTCTACAAAACACATCGCTTGTTGCAGTCGCGCCTCTTATACTTCAGGCTTGCACACCATCATCAAAGAATGAACAGCCTGCTGAAGAAAAAGCAGATGACACATTTAACCTCAACGAAGTCACCGTTGATGATCTTCAAAAGAAAATGCAAAGCGGTGAGATCACTTCGCGCACCATCACCGAAATGTATTTGAAGCGCATTCAGGAAATTGACAAGAGCGGGGCAGCAATCAACAGTGTTATCGAAATCAACCCCGATGCGCTGACCATTGCCGATGCATTGGATGGAGAGCGAAAATCAGGAAACGTGCGAGGCCCTATGCACGGCATTCCGGTGTTGATAAAAGACAACATCAACTCGGGCGATAAAATGTTGACCACGGCCGGCTCCATTGCGCTGGAAGGAAATGTTGCAACCGAAGATGCGTTCATCATCAAAAAACTGCGTGAGTCAGGTGCCGTGCTATTGGGCAAAACAAACCTGAGCGAGTGGGCCAACTTCCGCTCGAACCGCTCGGCCAGCGGGTGGAGCAGCCGCGGTGGGCAAACGCGCAACCCGTATGTGCTGGATAGAAACCCTTGCGGGTCAAGTTCCGGGTCGGGTGCAGCCGTGGCGGCCAACCTTTGTGCCGTGGCTATCGGAACAGAAACAAACGGCTCCATTATTTGCCCGGCATCCATCAATGGAGTGGTGGGCATAAAACCAACCGTGGGCCTTTGGAGCCGCTCGGGCATTATCCCTATTTCTGCTACACAAGATACTGCCGGCCCTATGGCAAGAACAGTGCGCGATGCAGCCATCTTATTAGGTGCCTGCGCTGGTGTGGACCAAGCGGATGCAATAACGAAAGCGAGCGAAGGCAAATTTCAAAATGACTATACACAATTTTTAGATACGAAGGGCCTGGCAGGAAAACGCATTGGCATGGAGAAATCATACTTGAAAAATCATGAAGGCATTGATGCGCTGTTGAAGAAATCTATTGAACAAATGAAACAGGCAGGGGCAGAAATTGTAGAAGTAGATTTTCTTGAAAAGGTGAAGGGGATTGGCAAAGACGAGTATCAGGTGTTGCTGTATGAATTTAAAGACGGCCTCAATAAATATTTTTCTACCGCCAAGGGCAACGTAAAAACATTGGCCCAACTGATTGCCTTCAACAAGCAAAACGAAGCGAAGGCCATGCCTTACTTCAAGCAAGATATTCTGGAAGAAGCCGAAGCCAAGGGAGACCTGAGCACAAAAGAATATCAGGATGCGCTGAAAAATATTCTTGGCAAAACCCGCGATGCCATCAACAACACGTTAAGCGAATTAAAACTGAGTGCCATTGCCGGGCCGTCCTTTGGTCCCTCGTGGTGCATTGATTGGGTGAATGGTGATTATAGCACGGGCTATGGATTTTCTTCTCCGGCCGCTATTGCCGGCTATCCACACGTCACGGTGCCAATGGGTTTTGTTTCTAACCTTCCCATCGGGCTTTCCTTTTTTGGCAAGGCCTATGATGAAGGTGGCCTGTTGAGTTTGGCGTATGCATACGAGCAAATTTCTAAAAACAGAAAAGCTCCGGGTTTTTTGAAAACGAATTTGGTGTGAGGGATGTGGTTGGGCTGTTGAGACTTATCTCGCCATGTTGGTGTTCTTCACCAACATGTACACGAGTCATTGCGTTTGTAGGTAAAGAACACCAACAAGGGCGAGAAGGCCAAAGAAATATTTTGTTGCTACGAGCCAAAGGCTAACACTCAGACTACGCGAATCAAAAACCCATAAAGTGTTTAGCGATTGTTACAACGACATCATATCCTTAAACTTCGCTGCCTGCCTGCGGCTCACCTCTACTTTGTCACCACCTTTTAATTTTACCATCAGGCCACCGTTGAACCACGGCTCTATACTTTCCACCCAACTTAAATTGATGATGTGCTTGCGGCTGGCGCGGAAAAATGCGCGCTCGTCAAGCCGGTCGTCCAATGCGTTCAACGATTTGTGTATCATCGGGCGGTTGTTGTCAAAAAATACTTTGATGTAATTTCCATCCGATTCAAAATAGCGGATGGTGGCCAAGTTCACAAACCAGCAGCGCTCTCCGTCTTTAACAAACACCTGATCTTCCTGTCCCAATTTTTTTCCGGCACCACGGCCTGCTTTGGCGCGCTCCTTCTCCATGATTTTGTGCACGGCCTCGCTCAGGCGGTCGGTTTGGATTGGTTTGAGCAGATAGTCCAATGCGTTTATATCAAATGCTTTGATGGCAAACTCATCGTAGGCGGTGGTGAACACCACCAACGGAACGGAGTCTAGCGATTCCAACAACTGAAACCCGGTGCGGCCAGGCATTTGAATGTCCAGAAACAGCAAGTCGGGGTTCAGGTCAATGATCATCTGCTCGGCTTCATCGGCATTCACGGCTTCACCTACTACTTCAATAGAAGGGTGCTCTTCCAACAGTTTAATCAATTCCTTGCGGGCAAGGCGCTCATCGTCTATTATTAGTGCTTTCATATTTTTCTTAAATGGGGTATCGTCAATTCTGTGAGTACAATATTATCGCTTTCGTTCCTAATCGTAAAATGGGCATCGTCACCATACAGTAATTTTAACCGTTGGGTGGTGTTGTTGAGCCCAAGGCCTCCTCTTTTTTTATGACCGTGCCCATTCAACTGATAGTGGCCGCTGTTGCGGATGCTGATAATGAGCGTATCGTCCATCACTTTGGCCTTCACTACAATGGAACCGCCTTGGGTGAGTTTGGAAATGCCATGCTTCACGCCATTTTCAACTAATGTTTGTACCATCAAGGGCGGCACTAAAAAACTTTTTGAGATGGGGTCAATATCAAATTCGGTATGGAGCCGCTCTTCAAAGCGGATCGTTTCCAGGCCCAGATAGTCTCGCACAATTTTCATCTCATCACCAAATTTCACAAGCCCCCTCTTATCGGCCACCAGCGAGTTGCGTAGTATGTTTGAAAGCTGGTTGATGGCCATCTTGGATTTTTCAGGATTTTCATCCACCAGCGCGCGGATGCTGTTGAGGGCGTTGAAAATAAAATGAGGGTTCAACTGCGATTTTAAATTGTTCAATTCAATCTCTTTTACCGATGCCTGCAACTTGAGCGAAGTATTGTAGCGTTGAAAATAATTGTAGATAAAATAAAACACCGCCCACAGAAAAAATATGATTGTATAATAAAACGACTGGCCTAGTATATTAAATGAATCCAACACTACTTCCTTATTGAAAAGCCCAAGGGGAATGGATGCGGGTATTCTTACGAAGTACATAAAAAAGCCCAGCACCACAGCAGTAAGCAATACCCGAGGTATGAGCAGCGGCATGCCCAGGTGCAACCATCGCCACCGGTTTATAAAATGCCGAAAGCCATGCGATATGACAAGGCAAATCAACGCCTCTAAGCCAAGGAAAATTATCCGCTGCTTGCTGATGGATCCGCTGGCCGAGGCGAGCACACTGGCCGCAATCTGCACCACCCCGTAGAAGGTCCATCCTCCGGTTTGCAAAGTCCAGTATAATCGCAGTTTGTTGCTGAGCATTTCAAAAGCAAAGGTAATAAACGATGCAAGCGTTTTTATGAATTCTTACATGAAGGGGTGTACAACAGTTTTGTGTTTGGGACTAAAGTCCCTTAAAGTTTTAGTATCAATTGCCACGGGCTTAAGCCTGCCTGCCCGGTAGCTGCCCGGTAGGCAGGCCCGTGGCAATTGAACACCTTTAGGAAGTGGGCTTCCTGTCCGATCGCTTGGCAGGCGGGTAGCCCAAGTATGGAAACTTTCGTACACCAACATGAAGGGCTACAACCTTTGAGCGGTATATTAATCCTTTGCGTGATTTCAATTTTTGAATTTACAAGAACTACCCCAACTCTGCTTTCAAAAACTTTC
>JAYVAI010000602.1:0-5968 GCA_043751075.1 Cyclobacteriaceae bacterium
CTGGCCAACATCAACAAACCGAATGGTGATCAGGGAGCCAACAATAGCCCCGATGCAAGCGGTGCATGCCACCAAGAGTATCAACAACGAACGCTTCATAGGATTTTTTTTGGTAACTGACAGTGCTCAAAACGCTAAACAAGTTAGCGTAAATATTTTAGAAAAGTTGCCCAGCCCTTCAAGGGTTCTAAACCCTTGAAGGGTTTTTACAATACTATACGATAGATTTTTTTGGCTCTCTGTATAAAATTTTTAAAATAACTTCGGCCAATGTCAATCGAATATCGCAAACCTTCTATATAACTCAAAGTTATTATTCCCAAAACACAGGGCGCGCCCTGTCGGGATACTTAGTAGAAAACGATAAGCCTTAGAACCAGAACCTTATTACCTTAGTAGAAAACGGTAAGTCTTAGAACCAGAACCTTATTACCTTATCTTGGATTTTAGGCAGCCAATCACAATAAGCTAATAAGGTTGTCTCTCCTCCTCGTCTATCTCTACTAAGGTTTAGCCTCGGCAAAGCAAGTCATTTTGGGGAAGTTATTTTGAAGGGTTCACTCTTCCGAGTAAAGCATTTTAATTATCAAAGAAATTCCGCTGCCTGTCTATCTTAAGATCGCGGAGCATGCCCGACTTGATACCAAGCGAAAAATTATACGATTGATATTTGCCAAAGGGTGTCCAACTCAAACTCATTTGCCAGCAATGCAAGTCGCGGCTAAGGCTAAATTGTGTCATGGTAAATTCTTTGCTTTCAAAATCAAATCCCGAATTGTATTGGATCTTCCATTTTTCTGATAGCGACAGGTCGCCATTAAAGCGGATGGCCTGCGTGACTTTAGGTTTTGAATTGATGGCGTGCTGATAGTCGATGTTATAACTGATGCGCAAATTCCACGGGATGGAAAAATCAATGTAGGCATCGGGATTTTGAAGAAGGTATTGTTTATCGGCATCCGACATTTCCGATTTGCCTATTTTCTCCCGCGTATCGCTGTCCTTGTCCTGGCCTTTCGGATTTAAATTGGTGCTGAATGCAAAATTCGCCTGGGTGATCCTTCCTATTTTGCCAGAGTTCCACACCAGCCGGTCTATACGCCTCTCGGTAAATATAGGCACATCATTTGGGCCAAAATCGGTTACATAATTTCTGTATTCATAAGGATCGAGTGTCGCACCGAAATTCAAATTTATCTTGTCTTGCAAAATATTGGTGTTGGCCGAAATGCCAAGGTTAGAAAGTTTGAGCGAATCGGCCAGAAAATTATACGATGCAGAGACCGAGAGTGTGTTGAACAAAGCAATCTTGCGGTCCACCGTATCCTTGGCACCGCGCAGTTTCAATTCAATGTTGTTGTTGAGGCCCATGTTTATGGAACCACTTTTGCCAGCCCCCACCGTGCCATAGACAAAATTTTCATGCCTTGCTTTTAATTCAACCGTTTCGCGGCCTGTGGTGTCTTTGATCACAAACCGTTGATAGAAATCATAAACAGGATCGCCAAAGTCGGGTTGAAAACTATAGCCCACCGAAGGATTGATCACATGGCGGATCGCCCTCAATTTCGCTTTAGGGTTTTTGGAGTTATACATTCCGTAAATGCGGGTGGTAAGGCTCGCGCCTCCCGAATAATTGAACACGCGGTTGAATTGTTTTATGGTATCTGCAACAAAACGTTTATTGCGCTTGTCATAATTCCAATTCAATTTTTCGAAATACCAACGCTCGTCATAACTTAAACTCGGGCTTACCGTGAAGAATTTTAGAAATTTGAAAGAAGTGCTAAGCGGTATGCTGTGGCGGATGCCTTTGCGCGAATTTTTAAAAAACGTGGCCAAGTTCTCGAATGTAAATGGCGCAATGCTGTCACGTTGCACATCCTTGCCAATCCTGCCAAGGTTATTGGTAAGTTGATTAGTGCCGTTCATGGAGTAACTAAAATTTATGTTTTGAAGGAACATGCTGTTCTCCACATTTTTGAATGGATAAATATTGTTCATGTTGAAACTGACATCGGGCATGGGCAGATCTACTTCCTTTGTGCTCAAATCCTGGCTATGGCGCAAGTTCACGCCCATGCTGAACGGTGTGCCGGCAAATGTTTTGCTGTAGTTTACACTGGAACTTAATTTTTGCGTAGTGTTATCAATGCGTGACGATTGGAAATTTGAATTGACGCCAATGAAGTTTTTGTCGTTAAACGTTGAGCTGGCTGCACTGACAGACGCAGAAAACCTTCCCGTGCCTTTGGTTTGTGGCGAGTGGCTCCAGGTAAGTTGAAAATCTTTTGATTTGGTGGGTGCTTCAATTTTTTCGTTGCTGATGTTGTTGGTGAAAGTGAAATTAAAGGCGCCACTGTATTTATAAAGTTTGTTGTAATTGGAACTTGCGTTGATGGCACTTCCCCCCTTCGAAAAAATATCGGCAGTGAGCGTGAGCTTTATATATTCATTGATGTCGAAGAAATAGCCGCCCCGTCTTAGAAAAAATCCCCGCCTTCGTTCTTCCCCATACGAGGGCACCAAAATACCTGATGCACTTTTTTTGGGTGACGGAAAAATTCCGAAGGCAAAACCCAAGGGAGTGGGCACTCCATTGAACTCCATATAAAATGGGCCTGACACCATCTTGTCGCCAGGAATGGCTTTTACTTTTTTTGAAATTATTTTGAAGTGAGGTTCGGCCAGGTCGCAGGTAGTGTATGCATTGCCAATGGTGAAGAGTTCGTTTTTGTCATTTTTATACACCAAGTCGCCATGCAAAATACCTTCGCCTTGCTTGGTCACTACACCTGAAATCTTGGCCTTTTTGTTTTTGAAATTATAGACCATGTCTTTGGTCTCATATTTCTCGTTGCCGTTTATAAAAATAGGGTAGCCATACATGCGGCCTGTGGAATCTTTTCGGCTTTTGGCCGATATGGTTGATTTTTCATAATCGATAACGATCTCTTCGGCCTGCAACTCGATGATTCCATACTTTACGATGGCCCCACCGTAAAGCCACATCATTTTTTTGTCCAAGTTGGAGATAATCGAATCGGTGGCCGAGTATGTGATGGTGGTTTCAATGTCACTTTTTGGTCGTGCCTTCAGCGAGTCGGCCTGGGCAACAGTTAAGGTATCTTTTTTGTTAGTGACCGTATCGGGTTTTACCGGGAGCATGCCGGCAGGGGTGCGCAGGGGCCTTTCTACCTGGCCGTATGCACCCGTGGCAAGGCCAATAAACGTTAACAGAAAAATGAAAAGGCAACGCACCACAATAAATGAAACTCCCGGTTCGGCTTTCAGGGGTTTAGCTTTTAGTGAAAAATTCACAACTTTACGCAAAGTTATTGCAAATACTTCAGACATCGGTAAGCCAGTGAATAATATCAAAACGAAACTCATCTTGGTAGCAATAACCTTGCTAAATTTTTCCGGCACAAGCCCTTCTCCCGATACGAAGGTGGATGTGGTGGTTATTGATGCAGGCCACGGTGGCCACGATCCGGGCACATCGGGTAAAAAACTCAAAGAAAAGGATGTGGCCCTAAAAATTGCATTGAAACTTGGTGCTTACATACAGAAAAACCTTCCTGATGTGAAGGTGATTTATACAAGAAAAACGGATAAATATCTGTCGCTTGATGAGCGGGCAGAATTAGCAAACAAAAACAAGGCCGACCTTTTTATTTGCATACATGCTAATGCACTTCCTGGAGTTGTGGCCTATGGCACCGAAACCTATGTGATGGGTCTCCGTATGGACAAAAGTAATTTCGAGGTGGCGAAACGTGAAAACTCTGTAATTTTAATGGACGAAAATTATAAAGAACGCTATGAGGGCTTTGATCCTGAAAGCCCTGAATCGTATATCTTGTTTGCCGTTAACCAAAGCGCTTATCAGGAAAATAGTTTGAAGTTTGCCGCCAGGATCGAAAATCAGTTTAAAACAAAAGCGGGGCGTTCCAGCCGCGGTGTGAAGCAGGCAGGATTTGTGGTACTT
Source organism: Cyclobacteriaceae bacterium (assembly GCA_043751075.1). Classification (GTDB taxonomy): domain Bacteria; phylum Bacteroidota; class Bacteroidia; order Cytophagales; family Cyclobacteriaceae; genus ELB16-189. Next base: position 3,992 of record JAYVAI010000602.1, read on the forward strand.
TGGAAAACTACTATGCCCAGCGTATTGATTGAAACCGGATTTTTGACGAACGAAAAAGAAGAAAAATTTTTAGGCACGGATGCCGGACAGGATTTGATAGCCTCTGGAATCTACCGCGCCTTTAAAGAATATAAAGCAGAAATTGAATCGATAAACTGACACCGTGTGAAAAATAAAGAATTTGTTGTTGGGTTGTTTGTGGCCTCCGCCCTGGTCTTGTTGTACCTCGGCTTTAATTATTTGAAAGGCATAGATTTCTTTTCTTCTACCTATAAATATTATGCGGTGTATGAAAACATCGACAAGCTGGCCGTATCCAACCCCATCCTTGTCAATGGCTTTGCTGTGGGCCGGGTGAGCAAAATAAAAATCATGCAAAACGACCAGAATAAAATATTGGTGGAGTTGGATATTGATTCGGAAGTGATATTGGGCGATTCCACCAAAGCCATCCTCAACAGCGATTTCTTGGGTGGCAAATCAATTTTATTGTCCATTGGCAAAGTAAAAAAACGCCTCGAACCAAAAGACACCCTGCCCACCGAGGTGGCCAAGGGCATGTTTGATGTTATCTCAGAAACGGCCACACCCGTGGCAGACAATCTTCAAACCACCTTGCGGAAATTTAATGTGATCATTGATAACCTTACCAAAAATTCGCAACAGCTTGATTTGATTTTTTCCAACCTTCAAGTAACCCCCGGCCTGGTAAACCAAACACTAAAGACCACCAACCAAAATATCGAAGACCTATCGGGCAATTTTAAAGAGGTTGCCATAAACCTTAACAACACACTCAGTGAGTTGAAGCCCACCTTGGCAAACTTCAAAACCATTTCCGATTCGCTCAAGCAATTGGAACTGAACGAGACCATCAGAAAAACACAGCAGACATTGGCTAAGCTAAACGAAACATTGGGCAAGCTAAACAAGGGCGACAATACAGCCAGCAAACTAATGACGGAAGATTCGCTGTATGTGAACCTCAATAATTTGTTGAAGCGCATTGATACGCTCGCCAATAATTTCAATACTAACCCAAACCATTTTCTCGCACCCTTGGGCAAAAAAAGCAAAAGGATTGAACGCGACAGACGAAAGGAGCAGGAGGCGGAAAAGAAGCAGTAATAAGTTTATAATCGGACTTATAACTATACTTAGGCCGAGATAAGGCGTCAAGTCACCTTTGAGGTGTCAGACGCCAAAAAATCAAGTCCATTCATGAACATAGAATTCAATAAGAACGAAGACCAACTCAAGCAGCTTTGCTCTCAACTCAAATCGAGGGCGAAGAAAACAATGTTGGGCGGGGGCGAAAAAAAAATCGAAGATCAACATCAGAAAGGCAAACTCACGGCACGCGAACGCATCCAGTATTTAACAGATACCAAATCCAATTTTTTGGAAGTCGGCCTCTTTGCCGGTGATGGAATGTATGCCGAGCAGGGTGGATGTCCGTCTGGTGGGGTGATCACTGGTATTGGATTTGTAAAAGGCCGTCAGTGTGTTATCGTTGCCAACGATGCCACCGTGAAGGCCGGTGCGTGGTTTCCCATCACGGCCAAAAAAAACCTTCGCGCCCAGGAGATTGCTATGGAAAACCGCCTGCCCATTATTTATCTAGTGGATAGTGCCGGTGTATTTCTTCCCATGCAGGATGAAATCTTTCCTGACAAAGAACATTTTGGAAGACAGTTCAGGAACAACGCGAAGATGTCATCGATGGGCATTGTGCAGGTTGCCGCTATCATGGGCAGTTGCGTGGCCGGTGGTGCCTATCTGCCAATCATGTCGGATGAAGCTATGATCGTGGACAAGACGGGCTCTATTTTTCTGGCGGGTTCTTATTTAGTGAAAGCCGCCATTGGTGAAGACATAGACAACGAAGCATTGGGCGGGGCCACTACTCACTGCGAGATTTCTGGCGTTACCGATAATAAATTTCCAACTGATCAGGCATGTCTTGATCACATCCGC
>JAYVAI010000603.1:0-5958 GCA_043751075.1 Cyclobacteriaceae bacterium
GAGTACAAAGCCTTTGAGCCAAACTTCTATTCCATGACGGTGGGTGATTGGGGGCAATCGTATTTGTATGCGAGCAAACTCGGACCCAAGGCTTACACGTTGGTGGACCTCGGCCATCACCTTCCCAATGCCAACATCGAGCAAATCGTATCGCTGCTGCTGATGGAAGGAAAACTCGGAGGCTTTCATTTCAATGATTCCAAATTTGGTGACGATGATCTTACTGTGGGAAGTATAAATCCATATCAATTGTTTTTGATTTTCAATGAACTGGTGGAAGGCATGGACGCCAGAAAAATGAACCATGCTACTGATTTAGGTTGGATGATTGATGCGTCACACAATGTGAAGGATCCGCTCGAAGATTTGTTGCAGTCGGTAGAGGCAATAAAAATTGCTTATGCACAAGCACTGTTGGTTGACCGCAAAGAATTGAACCGTGCACAGGAAGCCAACGATGTGACACGAGCACAGGAAATTTTACAGCAAGCCTATCGCACCGATGTGCGTGCGCTGGTAGCCGAAGCAAGATTGAAAGTGGGGGCAGCACTGCAACCAATTCAATTGTTCCGCGAGCTGGATGTAAGAAAGCAACTGATCTCTGAGCGAGGGTTAAAAACCGTAGCAACAGGACTGTAAGTTTTACATTTTAATTCTTCCATCTAAAATCTCACATCTCACATCTTAAATCTCACATCTTAAATCTCACATCTAAAATTCTCAATGTCCACCCCAGTCATCGCCATCTTCGACATAGGCAAAACCAACAAGAAAGTTTTTCTCTTTGATGAGGATTATAAAATCCGTTTTGAAAAATCCATTCAGTTGCCGGAAATCAAAGATGAAGATGGATTTCCTTGTGAGGATGTTCACGCACTCACCCAGTGGGCAAAGCAATCCTTACAGGAAGTATTGGCACAAAAAGAATTTGAAGTTAAAGCAATGAATGTTTCTGCTCATGGAGCAAGTTTTGTTCACGTAGATGGAAACGGTAAACCCGTGGCACCACTCTACAATTACCTGAAACCTTTTCCCGAAGCACTAAAACAAAAATTTTACAACTCTTATGGAGGCGAAAATGATTTTGCCAGGATTGCCGCTTCACCCATACTCGGCCACCTCAACTCGGGCATGCAACTCTATTGGCTCAAATACGTGCGACCAGAAATTTTCAAGCAGATAAAATATTCCTTGCACCTGCCTGAATACATCAGCTATTTGTTCACAGGTAAATTTGTTTCCGGCATTACGAGCATCGGGTGCCACACCAACTTATGGGATTTTACAAAAAACCACTATCATGATTGGGTTGCGAAAGAAGGCGTTGAGGAAAAACTCGCACCAGTAAAATCTTCAACGCATGTTGAATCCATTCAGGCAAAAGACCATTCCTTCGTGGCCGGTATCGGTTTGCACGATAGCTCGGCTGCGCTCATCCCCTATCTGCAATATTTTAAGGAACCCTTTGTGTTATTGTCCACGGGCACATGGAGCATAAGCCTGAACCCGTTCAATAATTCGAAGTTGAGTGCCGATGAATTGAAGAAAGATTGCTTGTGCTATTTAACCTACGAAGGCAACCCGGTAAAGGCCTCGCGTTTGTTTGCCGGCCATATCCACGATGAAGCAGTAAAGAAATTAACTGAACGATTTCATACGGATGAAGATTATTACAAGCAAGTTCCCTACAATTCAAAATTCAAAACTTTCCTTTCGGCAAATCAGGTTCAACATTCAGATTCGGCCTCAACGTTTGAAGAGGCATATCATCAATTGATTGCCGATCTTGTTATCCAACAAAAAGAGTCCACCGACTTGATCATGCAGGATACAGTTAAAAGTATTTTTGTGGATGGCGGCTTTAGCAAGAATACAATCTACATGCAAATGCTGGCGAAAATTTATCCTGCTCACAACGTGTATGGTGCCGACTTGCACCAGGCTTCCGCATTGGGCGCGGCCCTGGCGATTCACGATGCATGGAATAGAAAGCCAATGCCTTGTGCGTTGATCGATTTGTCTGAAGTAACTGGATGTTAGGCAAAACTTATATAGTATTGTCAGCCTAAGGCCCTCGAAGGCGACTTAACTTAGTCTAATCAGTTTTCGAGAGCATCAAACTGACAGGTTCTTTCGTATCGTGTAACATCAGTGAAGTAAGATAACCTCACACACAAAACTATCTTTGATTTCCTGAATTGGTTGCATACTGTGTACTTCGTAGGTCAGGCAACATAAGATTGATAAACACCATTACGTTCTATTTTAAAAAAATGTATCCTAAATAATGGACCGAAGTAGTATCTTGATCCCAATGGATAGAAATGCACTCCTTCAAAAAAAAGTTATTGTCAATATTCGGCTCGTAGCAGTATTGATTTTTTTATCTATGATGCCGATTTCATTGTTGGCGCAAGATGTGGCTCAGGATGAAACCACCTTCTGGCTTTGGACTTTTCTTGGCAGGCTCCATCCCATGGTTGTGCATTTTCCAATCAGCTTGTTGTTTGTTGCGTTGCTGCTGGAAATTATTGCATCGGAAAAAAAATTAGTTGATTTCCGTAGTGCGATAAAAGTGTTGATCGTGATTGGTGCCACTTCGGCTGTTGTCTCGGTATTGCTGGGGTTGTTGCTTGCCAATGCGGGCGACTATGGCAGTTCGATACTTCCTACCCATCAATGGACTGGCATTGCTACGATGGTGCTCGCGTCAATCACAACATGGTGCTATTTCAAACACTCACGCACGGTTCAGCTATGGTTGCTCACGGTAACTACGGTTTGCGTTACTGTTGCGGGGCACTTCGGAGCTTCGCTGACGCACGGTGAAGATTATCTTTCAAGTGCCTGGCCATCGCGCGGAACATCCGATCAAAAACTTTTTTCATTCGCGGAAATAAAGGGGCCACTCAACGAATCGCAGATACAAGAACTGAATTTGCAGGTGCGCACCATCTTGGCTCACAATTGCTACAGTTGTCATGGTCGCGCGAAATCGAAAGGGAAGCTGCGGTTGGATACAAAAGAATTTGTTTTTGCGGGAGGTGAAAACGGTGAAGTGATTGTGCCCAACCGTCCTGAGCAAAGTGAACTCATCAGGCGGATCAACCTTCCGCGCCACAATAAAGATAAAATGCCTTCGAAGGGCGAACGGCTTTCCAATGCAGAGATAGAAATTTTGGAATCGTGGGTGAAGCATGGTGCACCGTGGCCAGAGGGAAAGGAAAAAAGTGTGTATCGGGTGGCCGCGCTGGAGCCGCGTATGCCTGCGGTTCCGGCCGCAACGGAAAGCGCCACTCTTCCGCTCGACCGATTTGTAAACGAGTATTTTAAGAGAAATAAAATCAAGTGGCAAGAAACGGTTGATGACAGAACGTATATGCGTAGGGTCTATCTGGATGTGATCGGATTGTTGCCGCCACCCGATTCGGTTGATGCGTTCATACAAGATACACGGAAGGACAAACACGATAGACTGGTGCGCTCGTTGCTGAACCGCGATGCGGATTATGCACAGCATTGGATTACGTTTTGGAACGATGCGCTGCGCAACGATTACAGCGGCACGGGCTACATCACGGGCGGGCGGTTTGATATCACGAAATGGTTGTATGCTTCGTTGAAAGAAAATAAACCATACGATGCTTTTGTTCGTGAGTTGATCAATCCAACCAAGGAGTCCAATGGATTTATTGCGGGCATAAAATGGCGCGGCACCATCAACGCAAGCCAGCGCACCGAGATGCAAGCGGCACAAAATGTTTCACAGATTTTTCTCGGGCTCAACATCAAGTGCGCTTCCTGCCACGATAGTTTTATCAACGACTGGAAATTGGACGATGCCTACGCCTTCGCAAATATTTTTGCCGATACTGTTTTGGAAATAAACCGGTGCGATAAACCTACAGGCAAATTTGCCGGCAGGCGGATTCTTTTTCCTGAGTTGGGCAACATTGATTCTACAGCTTTCACGAAAGACCGCTTGAAGCAATTGGCCGAATACCTCACGCAACCCAAAGACGGGCGGCTTTATCGCACATTAGTGAACCGAGTGTGGGCTCAGTTGATGGGGCGCGGCATTGTGGAGCCCGTGGATGCGATGGACAACGAACCGTGGAGCCAGGATTTATTGGATTGGCTCGCCTCCGATTTTGTTGCCAATGGGTATGACATAAAAAAACTGATGTTTACCATACTCACTTCACAAACCTACAAGCTGCCATCGGTGAGTGTGAAAGAAGCAGAACATATAGTGGCACCTGATTTTGTTTTTAAAGGCATGTTGAGAAGGAGATTGACAGCCGAGCAATTTGCCGATGCCGTAAGCATAAGCATGCAACCGATGTACCCCGACAGTGCCATGGCCCTCAAACTTTTGCCTGCCACTATCAAAAGTGAAATCCCCTTTCCCCGTGCAGCGTTGGTAAAAAATGATCCGTTCCTGATTGCGCTGGGAAGACCAACACGCGAAACGGTTTCCACAAGCAGAGCTTCGCAGGCAAATTTATTGCAGGCGTTGGAACTCACCAATGGTGTGCAATTCAATTTCGCAGTGCAACGTGGAGCGGCTTCTTGGAAAGAAAAATTTCCCGATGTGGCAACCATGATAAAACAAGTTTATAAAAATATGTTTGGCCGTATGCCGAATAGTGAGGAAGAGGCCATCGCTCTAAAAGTATTGGGGCAATCACCATCGAAAGAAACCGTTCAGGATTTTATGTGGGCGATGGCGTTGCACCCGGAGTTTCAGTTGGTGTATTGAAGTATAAACATTTGTACATTTGAATAAGGGTGAATTGATATTGGGCAATTGGTAGATAGCAATTTGTTAGTTTTAACTATCTAAACAGTTCTATATGGCTATCCAATTTAAAATGAAAGTTTATTTATTATTAGCGACTTCGCTCTTATTCTTTGGCCAAGCAAATGCACAATGGGTTAGTAAAAGCAATGGTTTGTATAATGGAGATGTGCGGTCCCTTGCCGTAAGCGGCAGCAATGTATTTGCGGGAACATATGGTGGCCGTGTATTTCTTTCCACCAACAATGGCACCAGCTGGGCTGCTGTGAACACGGGCATGACAAGTACTTCTGTCCCGGCCCTAGCTGTTAGCGGCAGCAATGTATTTGCGGGAACAAATGACGGTGTATTTCTTTCCACCAACAATGGCACTAGCTGGGCCGCAGTGAACACGGGCTTGACAAGTACTTATATCCTGTCCCTTGCCGTTAGTGGCAGCAATGTATTTGCGGGAACAGGTGGTGGCGGTGTATTTCTTTCCACCAACAATGGCACCAGCTGGGCCGCGGTGAACACGGGCTTGACAAATACATCTGTATATTCCCTTGCCGTTAGCGGCAGCAATGTATTTGCGGGAACAGGTGGTGGCGGGGTATTTCTTTCCACCAACAATGGCACCAGCTGGGCTGCGGTTAACACGGGCTTGACAAATACTTCTGCCACGTCCTTTGCTGTGAGCGGCAGCAATGTATTTGCGGGAACATTTGGTGGCGGGGTATTTCTTTCCACCAACAATGGCACTAGCTGGGCTGCGGTTAACACGGGCTTGGCAAATACCCTTATCCGGTCTCTTGCCGCGAGCGGAAGCAATATATTTGCAGGAACAGATGGTTCAGGTGTTTGGTCAAGACCTTTGTCAGATTTTGGGATAACACCAACAATTACGTCATTCTCCCCAAGTGGTGGAGCGGCAGGCACATCAGTAACAATCATAGGAACTAACTTCAGCACTACACCTGCCAATAATATTGTAAAGTTCAACAATACCACAGCCGTTGTTACTGCCAGCACAGCAACAAGCATTACTACAACAGTGCCAGCGGGAGCAACAAACGGAACAATAACGGTTACAGTGAGTGGGCAAACAGCAACAAGCGGCACCAGTTTTACTGTAAACCCATCCGCCCCAACTATTACCAGCTTTAGCCCAACGAGTG
>JAYVAI010000604.1:0-2291 GCA_043751075.1 Cyclobacteriaceae bacterium
GATGCGTTCCAGCCCGTGTAGGCATACACCACAAACACAAGCGACACGGCAAAACCCGAACTGAGCATCAAGTTCCAATCGCCTGGCTGAGGAAGGAAATGTATTTCCGTTTTTGGAACACCGGTAATAAAAAATGGAGCGATGCAAAAGAATGCGATCAACGAAAGTTTTAAAGCGGTGAGAAATGTTTGCACACGGCCTCCGGTTTTTACCCCAAACCAATGCACCGTTGACATGGACACGATGGCAACCACGGCAATCACTTTCGTGGAAATCCCTGTCGCCTCGGTAGCATAGGCCCCTATGGCAATGGCCACTGCCGATATAGCCCCGGCAAAGCCCACCACCGAACTCATCCACCCACTGACAAACCCAATGGCGGGATGGAAAATTTTTGAGAGATATAAATATTCACCACCCGACCGTTTCAGTGTAGTTGCTATTTCTGCGTAGGTGAATGCCCCTGATAGTGCCACCACTCCGCCCAGCAGCCACAGAATCATGATAACAAACCCGGAAGGCAGCAGCCCCACCTGATAGCCCAACGAAGTGAACACGCCCGTGCCGATCATGTTGGCGATCACCAACGTGATGGCCACCGTGAGTGTATAGTTTTTAGGCTGTGCCATGGAATAATTTCGAGAAGATGGCAAGAGTTTGAGAAATAAAAAAATGTTGTGAATGCTAGTTTTGCAATTCATGATTGGGCTAAAGCCCATCGCTTTCTGTTGTTCAATTGCCACTGGCTTAAGCCCGTGGCAATTGATAGTTTGCCTTTAGCGGGATATCTGCTTACATTTCTAAGGATTTAAAAACTTACGTTATGAAACTACTATCACTAATCGCATTCGCAATTTTACTTTCAAGTTCCAGTGCCTTGGGCCAAAATCAAGATTCCATTTATGTACGCAACAACTACGATAAGATGGAGTATCAAATCCCCATGCGGGACGGCATTAAACTTTTCACCGTGGTTTACATTCCCAAAGATCAAACAAAGAAATATGGAATTCTTTTAAACCGTACGTGCTACAATGCTTCCACCTATGCGGATTATAAAACACATGGCCATCCCTCTAATTTTCTGGTTAAGGATAAATATATTCTTGCCTTTCAGGATGTGCGCGGACGCTACATGAGCGAGGGTGTGTTCGACAACATGACCCCCAACATTGCGGGCAACGACAGAAAAAACAAAATGGCCATTGATGAAAGTTCGGATACGTGGGACACCATCGATTGGATGATAAAGAATTTAAAAAGCAACAATGGCAACGTGGGCATGTTTGGAATTTCTTATCCCGGCTTTTATACTGCGGCAGCCATACCCGATGCACACCCGGCACTGAAAGCATCGTCACCACAAGCGCCCATCTCCGATTTCTTTTTTGACGACTTCCATCACATGGGCGCTTACTTGCAAAGCTACACAGCCGCCTTTGCGGTGTTTGGATATCAAAAGAACGGACAAACAAAAGAGGATTGGTTTATGGATAAGATCGGTAGGTTTTATGGCAGCGATCCAAAAGATGGATATGATTTTCATCTGAGCCAGGGGCCATTAAAAAATGTTACCGAAAAATATCACCACGATAATTTTTTCTGGCAACAGATTGTGGATCATCCAAACTATGACGACTTCTGGCAAAAGAGAAACCTGTTGCCACATCTCAAAAATGTGAAGCATGCCGTGATGACGGTGGGCGGATGGTTTGATGCCGAAGATTTATACGGGCCGCTCAATATTTATAAAACAATTGAAGCAACCAGCCCGGGCGCTTACAATACCTTGGTGATGGGGCCGTGGGGCCATGGCGATTGGGCCAATGAGCAGGGAAAATCCACACACAATCATATTTATTTTGGCGACAGCATTTCTACTTTTTATCAGCGCGAAATTGAAAGAAATTTTTTTGCCTGGTTTTTGAAAGGAGAGGGGCAGCCCAATTTGCCAGAAGCGTATATGTTCGACACCGGAAAGAAAGAGTGGAAGAAATTTGGTGTGTGGCCTCCCAAAGAATATGCACCGCTAAAACTTTACTTCGGGGAGCACGGAAAACTTTATGTGAACCAGCCCACTCCTAAAGAAACAGCGTTTGAATATTTGAGCGACCCTGCCAAGCCCGTTCCCTACACCTCGCAAACGGAGGGATTGACTTTTACACCACGGAAATTTATGAGTGACGATCAGCGCGAGGCAGCAAGCAGGCCGGATGTGATCACATTCGAGACGGATGTGTTGGCTGATGATGTTGTGCTGGCCGGAGAAATATTGGCGAGATTAAAAGTTT
>JAYVAI010000605.1:0-5947 GCA_043751075.1 Cyclobacteriaceae bacterium
ATACAATGTGGCCAGCACCGACACGCCCATCGCGGGGCCATCGGGTGAATAACGTGGCTCATAATATTTCAAATCTTTTTCTATCTGAACTTTGTCTGAAACAATTTCCAACGGATAGGCCAGAAGGTTTACATCGGCTTGCTTGATCATCACCCCATCATACGTTGCATTCTCTTTGGTGGTGCCATCGGCAAATTTTAGGATGGGAATATTTTGTGCCACGTGTTCCCAATCGGCATCAGCAACAAAACCCAACTCCTTCGCGGCTTGTGTGGCACAGCGCAGTGCAGTGATTGCCATGCCATTGGTAAACGCATTGTTGTCGATATTCTCTTGCCACTCGTTGGCACCAATCACATTGTTGATTTCATATTTTCCCAAACCTTTGCGTTCCACACGGCTGGCCCAAAAGTCGGCCACTTCTTTCAGCACCGGGTAGCCACGCTCGCGAAGCCATTGTTTGTCTTTGGTGACCTGATAATATTTCCAAAAAGCCCAACCGATACATCCGGTAATGTGATGCTGAAAGGGCCCGGTGAGTGCCCACACGGGTGTATCTTCGGTTCCTTCATCGGACGACTCCCACGGAAACATCGCACCCTTGTAGCCATGTGAAAACGCATTTTTCTTTGCAGCTTCCAATCGCTCGAAGCGATATTCAAGCAACGACTTTGCAATGCCGGGCTGCAATGCGAGCAGTGGTGGGTACATCCACAATTCCGTGTCCCAAAAAACGTGGCCGTTATATCCCAGGCCAGACAAGCCCATCGGTGACAAACTGTAAGCGGTGCCCTCGCGTGCGAACGAATACAAATGATAGAGAGCAAAGCGAACATCTTTTTGAGCTTGTAGGTCACCTTCAATTACGATATCACTTTTCCAAAGCTCATTCCATGCAGCGTTATGCCGCGATACCAACCGCTCGGTGCGCTCAAGTGCTGCAAAAATGGTGAGCCGCTCGGCCTCGTTCAACGGATCTTGGAAATGCTCGGTGGAGGTGGCAGAAGAAACCACACTGAATGTATATGCCTCCCCTGCTTTGAGATTCTTGGTGAACTTGGCAAGGTGCATGTTATAGTCCCAATCTTCATGGATGATGTCGGGTTCGTTACCGTGCCCTTCGCTAAAAATAAAACTGTTGCTAACGGCCACCGTATGTTTTCCGGATGGACTTTTGCCCACGGATGTGAGCAATGGTATCAACACGTGTGGCCTGTCTATTTCGCTATAAAGATTTCGGACATCGATCAAATGATTGGGTGCTTCGATCACGCTCATGGGTGTGATCAACACATTTTTCTTTGCCGTGATCTCGATGGTTGCCATAGCAGAGTATGGCAAATGGCGCAAGGCCATCATCGAGTGCTTCACGCTCACTTTGTCGCCTACATTGAAGGTGGTGGTAAGGGTTGCCCTCTGCATATCGAGCACTTGATTGTAGTTGGAAATATTTTGCTGATTGATCCGCATCCCATCCACATCTAAGTTCATGTTGAGATGGTTGAATGTTTTGAGGATGTTGGATACCCTGCCGCGCTGATAATAATCATACACGCCATTGAGCACTACATCTTGCACCCGCATGGGCTGTGGTGACGACACAATGCCGATCATGCCGTTGGCCAGGGTTACGCCAAAATAGTTGGAGGGGTTGATTGGAGAGGATTCGATTTTCCAATCGGGGCTTGTTTGTGCCATCAATATCCTGCTTGCAAATAGCGTGATAAGTATTGAGATGTTTTTCATTTTACTTTGGGTTTTTTATAGCCGACTACCGATTTGTTATTCCGTGTAATAAAATAATTTATGCTTCCGTCAGCCATGTTAATTTTTTTTATATCCCTTACCTCACCTTCAATAAGCAAACCTGATTCCATAGGAGGAATGTATCTCCATTTATTTTTGCCATCCCCCAAAAGTACGAGACCACGGCTGGCATCATAAGGGCCCAGGTCAGGTTGGGCTGCCGAAAGGTTTCCACCCATAATCAAATCTGTTTTTCCATCTAAGTTAACATCATCAACGCAAATAGAAAATATGGGAGACATTTGAGCTTCGAGGGGAAGTTTGGACAAGGTTATACCGTTGCCTGTATTTTGAAGATACACCGATTCCAGCAAATCTACTTGCATGACTGCGGAATTTCCTTGCTGAACGGGAGTAACAATATCTTCCAACTTAACATCGCGGTAATCTTTGTAGTAAAGAAATTTCTTTTTGAAAGAGGGTATCTGTTTCACCAATTGATCGCGCGAAGCAAATGGATAACTTTTTCCACCGTTGTAATAAACAAGAATATGGTCAGAGCCCTGGTTGGAATCAAAATCACCGAGATACATTTTCAAAGGCTTGCTCGCAGTGGCAGTTAACCTGGAATTCAAACCAAAATTTCCAGCTACCCAATCTTCATCGCCATCGCCATCCATGTCTGCGACTACTATGGTATTCCACCATCCTCTTGTATTTTGTAATTTATATTCTTCTGTAGCATTTTTAAAAGTGTGGTTAGGTTGCTGGATTAAAATCGTGATAGGCATCCACTCCCCTACTAAAATCAAATCAATCAAATCATCTTGATTTACTTTTGTCCATACTGCATCCTTGATCATTCCTGGCCGCACTCTGGTAGGGTTATCAAACTGGCTTGTGCCAAGCCATTGCATATTTGGGGTAAACATTCCCTGGCCATTGTTATCCAATAAAAAACTCATGGGGCTCATTCCATAAAGCCGTGGCATTACACTTGCCCCTATGAACAAATCGGTATCACCGTCAAGATCATAATCGAATGGCTTTACGCACGAGGCGTTCACGAGCAAGTTTCCAAAAGCATTTGGTGATAGTTGAAAAATGCCCTTCCCATTATTCAAATAAAGCCGGGGGGCCAATGCTTCGGGGCTGAATTCTTCTTGCCCACCCGAAACAGTTATCAAATCAAGGTCTTGGTCATTATCCGCATCAAAAAATAAAGCCCCGGTTATTTCTGACTTGTGTTTTGAAAATATCTCAGCCGTATTACTTCTCCATCTCCCATTGGTAGCTTGAAGGAAAATATTGCTCGCCTGTTCTTTACCTCCACCGATAAACACATCTTCGAGGTTATCGCCATTAATGTCGCCAACGGCCATTGGCGGTCCTTCGTGTGTAAGAGCATGTGGTATAAGGCTCTCCGAACTGAAAGCATTGAAATCATTTTCTTTATGTACAAAATCCGGTGCCAAGTTGTGAGGAACCTGATGCAGCAAACCCTTTTTTTTCTCCTTTATGTAGTTGTAAACTGTATTGGCGTTGGTGTAATCAATATTGATTGTTGAGTTCAACTTCGGTTGACCTATAACTTCATATTTGAAATCAGGCCAGATAATTATTAAAGAATCTATTACATTTTTTCCCAATCCCAAATTAATTGTCGGATCAACCGAAGAACAAAAACCCCGCGTAAAGAAAGCTTCCTGATATATCTTTTCTTTACCTGCATATCCTATTATTTTGGTCCCCAATCCAAATGGATTTGATGGCTGTCCTGTCAAATTTATTTTTAAATATCCATGATCTAAATCGTGGGGAGAATTATTCCGAAAGACTTGAGCTGGTTCATTCAATGAATTGATCACTAAATCCAAGTCCCCGTCATTGTCCAAGTCCCCGTATGCAGCACCATTGGAAAGATTGGCACTTTCCATTCCCCAACTTGTTGAAACATCTTCAAACAAAAGCTTTCCTGTATTTCTGAAAAAGAAATTGGGCACTTTGCCAGATGGCATCATATCCAAAATCTTTAAATCACTTTCCTGCAAGGTTTGAAGAGATGATTGAACCTCCTGATCTGAAATAAAATTTATGTAATCTAAATCGTTGGGCCTGCGCAGAATGCCATTGGCCACAAATAAATCTTTGTAACCGTCATTGTCAAAGTCCGCTAAGAGAGGTGACCAGCTCCAATCGGTGGCACCTACACCGGCCAACATTCCAATGTCGCTGAACATTACTGATGAGTCGGAAACAAATTGGTTTAGTTGCAGGCCATTTCTGCTGTATTGTGGGTGGTAGCCAAACGAAAGTTTATATTGAAATACTTCGTATGTGTCTTCGCCTGCACTTGTCTTAATCACGGCTTCATCACGGGGTAGCATGTCGAGACTGATGATGTCGGCAAGGCCATCATTGTTGATGTCTGCAATATCGTTGCCCATAGAAAACCGACTTGTATGAGCCATTGATTTTTCCACTACCTGTTTGAAAGTTCCATTCCTGTTGTTCAGGTATAGGTAATCATTCTCCTGAAAATCATTGGAAATGTATATATCCGGATACCCATCCCAATTTAAATCAGATATCCCGATGCCCAAACCATATCCCAATCTGCTGGTAAGTATTCCAGCATCCGTAGTTACTCTGTTAAACTTCACCACACCAGAGCCAGCCCCATGGTGGATCATTTCATTTCGATACAATTGATCACCACTCAATGAATCGGGCTTGAACCTTTGCGAAATATCCACATAAGCCGCAGCCGAATGTACCGAATGATTGAGCAGATAGCAATCGAGGTCACCGTCTAAGTCATAATCGAAAAAGGATATTTGGGTGGAAAAGCCTGAGAAATTCAATCCGTACTCCTCTGTTCGATCAGTAAAGGTGAGATCATGATTGTTGATCAACAACTGGTTTCTTGAATTGAAATTTTTATAGCCGCCCACACCACAAACAAAAATATCAAGAAAGCCATCGGCATTAACATCGGCCATGGTAACTCCGGTTTTCCAATTGCCAATGCCCGCTACCTTTGCTTTTTCTGTTATGTCATCGAATTCGAGGTTGCCTTTGTTCAAATAGAGTCGGTTGGCAACTTGATTTCCCGAAAAGTAAATGTCACTAAGGCCATCATTGTTGATATCGCCCATGGCAACACCTCCCCCATTATAGAAATATAAATATTCAATGATATTGAAGGCGGTGTCTTCTTTTATAAGATTGGAGAAATCAATGTTGGAAGCGGATAGGGGGATGGAAGTGAAGAGTTTGGAGTCGTGCTTTCTTGAACATCCTTCAATGACCATTACTAAACCAGAAAAAATAATAAGAAAAGGTAAACGATAAAAAGTGGGGGCTATCACTTTACTTAATCTTTAAAAATTGAATATTGTCATTGTTTTTCGCCACCATAAGAAAATTAGTCTGTCCAATCCTAATTACTTCCAAATCGCGTACTTCCCCATCAATGAAAAGGCCCGAAGATTTTGAATCCACAGTTGAAAACCCACCTTTGCCATCGCCTTTCATAAACAAACCAAAGCTGGCATCGTAGCGGCCCGCTTCTGGTTTAACACGATATAAATTTCCTCCAAGCAAAATATCAAGGTTGCCATCACCATCAAAATCAAAAATTTCAATTGCATACATCGTGGAGAATTGTGCTTCTATTGGAAGACTTCTAAATGTAAATTTTCCTTTTCCGTCATTGAAGAGTATTCCTGTGCTGAGTTCAAATGCTTCCAGTTTGACCGCATCTTTCAGTTCTTCATCAGTAAAAATATCCTGTATAGTCTGATCTTTAAAGTTATCGTATTTCAAATATTTCTTTTTAAGTGATGGAATTTGGGAAATCAAATCGTGGCGCAGTAGAACTGGATAACTTTTATCACCATTAAAAGTGCAAATGATTTGTTCGGTGGTTCCATTTTTATCAAAATCGTTCACGTACATAGTCACTGGTTTGTTGGCAGAGGCCTTGAAGCGTGAGTTGCGACCATGGTTGGCAACCACAAAATCAATGTCGCCATCCTGATCAAGGTCAGCAGCTTTAATTCTGTTCCACCAGCCATTTGTTAATTTCAATCCGGATTTTTCTGTTTTATCAGATAACTTTCCTCTCTCATTTATAAAAACCTTAATGGGCATGTATTCACCTACCACCATAAGATCAAGGTCATTGTCTCCATCAATA
>JAYVAI010000606.1:0-2290 GCA_043751075.1 Cyclobacteriaceae bacterium
TCCGAACATGAAGCCGAGCGAAAAAATTGTTGGACAAAACTCAACTTTGATTTAGGCTTTGGTATTTTGGATTCACAATCCAGTCTTACGCAGTTGGTGAACGGCCAGGTAACGTTGGCCATTGTGCCCCTTTATGGATTGGAAAACCCTTTTGCCAAATCTAACCTGATACAACTTGCGGCCGGCCTTTCATATCATGCAAAAAAAAGGTTCCTTCAAAAGATAGAACGTGGTGAGTTTGGTTATCATGAACTGATGAAGGCCGATTTGCAACACCTGCTCAATTCGGCAAATATATCTCCTGATAAAAGTTTTCGTCTCTTAAACAATGGGCAGCAAATTGATTTGCAAAGCAACCAGTTACAGATCATGCTTTGCGCAGAAGGCGGTCATAATTTTTATGACAACGTACAAGCCTACTCGAGCACCCAAGGTGTAATTGACAACCTGCTCGCTTTCAAGCAGCCGAACCATCCACGCCTCAGCTACATCACGCTCACCCATCTTACACACTCCGAATTTTGTACCCATGCGTTTGGCATGAAGATGCTCAAGAGCAATGATTTCAATCCGCGCGGCAAGGGGATCACCGCATTGGGAAAACGCTTTATCCGCGAAGCACTTGATACGGCCAACGGACCACCCATATTGATTGATATCAAACACATGAGCCACACCTCGCGGCAACAGTTTTATAAATTGCGCGCTGCCGAATTTCCCGATGCGCCTATCCTGGCCTCGCACATGGGCCTTACGGGATGTTCTTACAAAAACAAACCGGTGAAGCGATTTGCGTACGACCGCAAAGAAGATTGCTATGAAGTAGTGTACCACCGCATGGCTGGTGTGCTCGATACTTACTTCAACCCTTGGAGCATAAACCTGTATGATGAAGATATTGTGGAGATCGTCAAGTCCGGTGGGCTCATTGGGCTTTCATTAGATCAACGCATACTTGGGTGCGGCAAGCCCGTGCCAGAACTCTTTTCACCTGACGAATTTGACGGAAAAGAATTTGCTGCCGTGGAAGCACCACCTACTCACAACTTAGGCTGGGAAGACTATGATGAAACCGCGGAAGTAGCTGCCTGGCACCTGCGCCATTGGTGCAACCACATTTTGCACATTGTAAAAATTGGCTATCCCCATGTGGGCGACCGGGTGTGGGACTGCATGGCCATCGGCTCCGACTTTGATGGGCTTATTGACCCCATCAACTACACCACCACCGCCCATGATTATAAAAATCTCTTTGGTGGATTGGTAGAGTGGCTGCCCCACATGGCGGTATATGCGCAGGTGCATTTGCCTGCTGAAGAGGTGCAAGGCAAAATAAGGAAAGTAATTTATGAAAATGCGTATGAATTTTTGAAGAGGAATTTTTGATAGATAAAAATAAATCAAACAACAATATGGAAATTCTTAATAAACTTGATTTCGTTCAAATACTGAGTATTGGTATTTCCGGTTTCGGCTTTCTACTCATTTTATTGGCTTTCTTACTTATTTATAGAGAACAGAATCGGCCACAGGAGCCACGCAAGGGAATAATTTCAACCATTCGCTATTTTATGGCCCTCAATTTTTTAAGTGTTGTAGTAGTAGGATTTTTCGGATTGCCTTTGATTAGCAAAAATGAAAAATTGAAGGATGAGAATGCGCTGACAAAAACAATGCTGACGGTCAGAGCCAACGAATTGCAGGTTGTTCAAAATGCCAATGATTTTGATCAGTTAATTGACACAGCCAAGACCAGTTCATTGAGCACAGAACAAATTGCAAAAGCCGATGCTTATGTTCAATCATTGGATTCATTGGTTGGAAATTATTCCACAACAGATTCAGTGAAAGCCGACAGCCTGAATAAATTTAAAATAATAATATCCGATCAGGTGGATCGGTTAAAATCAGATACTTCTTCTGCAGTTACAAAAAATAAAGCTCTCGAACGGATCAATCTCATCAATCATAAACTTACCAAATTGGTGAGGACCAGAGAAGAGTAGGCGCTGATTTTAAAAAATAAACAGATGCACTCAAAGTATTTTATAGCAACAGCCAAACAAAATAATATGAAATGCATGACATTGATATTTTTAAATAGGCGCATCTCACTCAAAAATGTAGTTCGAGTAGTTGAATTATTAGGTTTTTGAATATATACTCCAAAAGTGGTATTGATTTGAAAGTTAAAAGGGCCAGGATTTGAAGTGTGAATGTGGGAAGCCACCGTAGATAAAAATTGACTATAAAATTTTTCGATAAAGGAGCAAGCCGAAAATCCTAAGAA
>JAYVAI010000607.1:0-2287 GCA_043751075.1 Cyclobacteriaceae bacterium
TAAGGATTGTAAAATTGAATGGAGATTCACTTCAAAGGATGCCCGGATTAAACTTAAAAAACTATATCCGTCAATTCATACGTGACATGACACTAGTATCTTTTTTAAGGCAGCGTGAAACTCTTTCTTTTTGGGCGGGTTTCCAAAAAAAATATCATCCATCTCATCGTCACTATATTTCAACATTTCGCGGGCGAGCCGGGCCGACATTTTAATAAAAGCCTTTTCGTCTTCACATTCATAACTGAGCAATCCGAATTGCAAAGTCAAATCATGATTGAAGCGTTCTGCCTCGATCAATATTGCCTTATACGTTTTGTCTGTTAAATCATCGGTATCCATAATAATTAGCAGATCAACAAGTTGCCGTAACCATTCTATCTTTATTGTCCAGGTCTTTGATCACACGCACCGAATGATAGCCGTGCTCCAAAAAAATGCTCGCCACCTCATTTCCAAAACGCTCATTGATCTCAACCCAAACTTCTCCGCTCGATGAAAGGACCGGTTTGCATTTGGCTGCAATGGCACGATAGAATGCTAAAGGATCTTTGGCAGCCGCAAATAAAGCAAGGGGTGGTTCGTAGGCCAGTACATTTTCTTTCATCTGCGCTTTTTCATCTTCTAATATGTAGGGTGGATTGCTGACTATCAAATCAAAAGGGCCCGGCAGCATTTGATCGGTGAGAATGTTGTGTTCGAAAAATTGTACCTGCGCCAAAAGAGTCTCTGCGTTTTTCCTTGCGGTGATCAGTGCTCTTTTACTAATATCCGTTGCACAGACAATTGCATGCGGGAATTCGAGGGAGAGCGTAATGGCCAAGCAGCCACTGCCAGTTCCTATATCTAAAATATGTTTTGCTACAGTCGTGTGTTTTAAAAAATCATGCCTTATTTCATTCACCAATAATTCGGTTTCGGGCCGGGGAATCAACACCGAAGGATTGACCATAAACGTGCGGCCATAAAATTCTGCTTCGCCCAAAATATATTGAATCGGGGTGTGGGCATTAATTGCCGCGATAATAGGATCGAAAACAATTGGCTCAATAGGTTCAGTTTCTTTTGCCGATAAAATTTCGGTTTTGGAGAACCCCAGTTTTTTTTCCAGCAGCAGGTATATGATACTTTGTATTTCCGATTTTTCCTCTCTGAGAGAAATGCGCTTTACCAGAAGGTTGAAAAGTTCTTTGGAATTGGTCATTGCTAAAATGATCTTTGCAATGTTAGCAATTCCGCATGACACCTGATGAACTTTTGATGCAACGCACGTTTCACCTTGCCCGTTTGGGGATTGGTGCTGTGAGCCCAAACCCACGAGTAGGCTGTGTGATAGTAAGCGATGGAGAAATTATTGGCGAAGGTTGGCACCACAAATATGGCGAAGCCCATGCCGAAGTAAATGCGATAGCAAATGTTTCTGATAAAAACCGGTTGGCAGGCAGCACTTTGTATGTAAACCTGGAACCCTGTTCGCACCACGGAAAAACCCCGCCATGCTCAGAGCTACTCATAGAAAAAGGCGTAAAGAAAGTTGTGATCTCAAATTTGGATACGAACCCATTAGTGGCAGGCAATGGAGAAAGAAAATTGAAAGCGGCAGGCATTGAAGTTGTTACTGGTGTGCTTGAAGAGGAAGGCCGCGACCTCAACAAACGGTTTTTTACTTATCATGAAAAGCAGCGGCCTTACATTATTTTAAAATGGGCGCAAACTGCCGATGGGTTTATCGCTCACAGCAACTACGAATCAAAATGGATCAGCAATGAATTTTCGCGGCAGCTGGTTCATAAATGGCGGAGTGAAGAAGATGCCGTGCTGGTAGGAACAAAAACTGCCGCGCACGATAACCCGATGCTCACCGTGCGCGAGTGGAGCGGAAGGAACCCGGTGAGGTTGGTGATTGACCGTTTTTTACGGCTCAGCGAAAACCTAAATCTGTTCGACAAGACTACTTCCACCGTTTGCTTCAATCTGCTAAAGGATGAAGAACATCCAAATTTAAAATTGGTGCGATTGGATGAAGTAGGTTTTATTGAACAGATGCTGGCCTATCTGCACAAGCAAAAAATCCAATCGGTAATCATTGAAGGGGGAAGTCAAACGCTTGGGTTCTTTATTGAACCGGGATGGTGGGATGAGGCACGCGTTTTTACATCAACTCAATCATTTTATAAAGGAATAAAAGCACCATTGATACAAGGGGAATTGATGTTGAGGAAACAAGTTTCTACTGATGTGCTGGAGATGTACAGCCACTACGAGGCAACCTAAAACCGAATAGTCA
>JAYVAI010000608.1:0-16281 GCA_043751075.1 Cyclobacteriaceae bacterium
CCCACAGGTTGCTCCTCCAAAATTTCGTGCCCACATTTCTCTATCACGTGCATTTCGCTGAACCGTAAACTTTCTTTTTGACATTCTGTGCTTTGCAATGGGAATAAGTGAAAAGCAGGAGGATTATGATCGCACCAAAATTTTTCATCTGGCGTTGGTTTCGTTGAAAATCAGTATCCGATGTGAATCAATATTGACTCCACCACCGTTGGTGTATGAAACATAGCGCGGTGTAGGAGCTAAAGCCAAACATCGAAGGAATGGCTTTAGCGACCTCTTGCGTTCTCTCCCACGTGGCTGAACGAAATTAAGAAACGAAAGCTGCAACGCAACACCGAGCCCCCGCTATGTTTTATACACGCTGTTGGCTGCAGTGCTTTTCTTGCTCAATCTTCTTCTGTTGTTTGTCCGACAATTTGCTTAAGAGACTTAATTACTTTTTGGTAGTCCGAAAAAGCTTTTGCAAACTCCTCGGAGTATTCATAATTACTGAATTGGTACTCTTCATTTAATCCTGTCCCCGAGCTGAGATTTATTTCACCGTATTTGACAATTGGAATTTGATAGTTTTCTTTGAATCTCTTGTCCGGTGAACCATTTTTATTGACTTTGGCCCAAGTTCTATCAATTACTTTTGAGTCGTGTGGAACTATACCAGTTTCCACAAATCTTACTCCGTTATGGTTAAGTTCTAATTCATTCAGTCCAACTAAGGCAAATTTTTTCTGTGTCGAATACATTACAATGAAGCTTGGATAAAAATATAAATCTGCGCCATTGGCATTCTTCATCCACAGCGTCTCAAATTGTGATTTAATGTCCTCTAAAGGTTTTACACCAAATTTAACATCTATCTTTTTCACTGCTGTCGAGGCCGCAGATCTTGTCGCTCTTGTGTCTTGGTGATATGCTCCGGTAATGTCCCAAATTCTGTTCGAGCCAGTCAAATTTTTAAAAGTCTTAATAACCTTGTCGTACTTGGTTTTTATGTCCGGCTCAAATTCGATGTCGAGTTTCACATAACAATTATCAATTTGCTCTTTGAGTTGTTCGATGGCATTTATTTTCGCCTTAATGTCTTCTTTTATTGAGGCTTCTATTGTTTTGCTAAAAACACTCACTAGGAAGACATAGCTTACAATTAACTTAATCTTCGAGAACACTAACGATAACTTTATTTTCCTCAAGTCCGCCCTCAATTCCTTTCTTTGATCATGCGCAGAAATTATTGCTTCCTTAATTCCCTGCATGTCTTGACTGGTAATTTTATGAACATCAACACTGAAAATGTTGTCTGCCGGTTCAGCTATTTGAGGGATATCATGTCTAGGTTGTGTATCGGAATTTGAATTGTCGGATAGTTTCTGTCGGTTATAAAGCCCAAGTCCGGGTACACTAGTGTTTAAATAAGTTTCTTTTTTTCCAAAGGTCACACTCGCGCCTCTCACACCAATTGAAGTACTAATTCCATTCTTACTGAAATTCAAATGAACTCCAGGAATAATCTTAATTCTTCTTCTATAATTCCAAGCCATAGTCGTCAGTCTTTATGTCGTGGGTGTCTCTTTTTGAAAAGCATTCTGACTAACGTTTCACAAGTTGTTTATATTCAATTGTAATCCGAGGTCGTCAGGTGTTATATCAAACTTATGAATTACCTTCTTCATTTCCAGTACCTTCCTTTTTCTTTTTTGGTCTAGGAACTCGTATTGATTATCGGTCTTATAAGGAACCTTCTTGGTAATCATGTTCCAGATAATGACAGCCAGTTTCCTGGCTGTAGCGGAGATTGCTGATGTTCCTTTGCGGAAAGCGATCCGCTTAAAGAAATTGGATAGCGCGGTGTCCTTTAAGTTGCCAACTGCATTGGCAGCTTGTCGCAGGGCGATCTTTAGCCGGTTGCTACCTTTTGGGATTTTATTGCTCAGGATTCGACCGCCTCTGATTTTATTGTTTGGTGCCAATCTCAACTAACTGGCGAATTGCTTGGCAGATTCAAATTTATTGATTCCGTGCCCCACCTCACTCATAAGCGTCAGCACGGTTGAATGGCTTACACCTTCAATGGCCAGCAGGTCAACACCTTCGAAGTATTGATAGGAGAGTAAATTGATATTGATATCGGGGTTGTTTCCCAAAATTTAGGGTCGTCAAAGTATACTAAATTGTCCAGCATATTTGGCTAAAGTCTTGCGATTATTTCAGCTTTTTTAGTGTCAAATTCTTGTTGTGTTACAAGTCCGTTGTCAAGCAAGGTTTTGAGTTTTTGTAGTGCTGCCATTGGGTCGTCTTGCTTAGTATTATTGTCTGCTATTTGATTTGGCATTGTCGCTGTAACTGTTACAACACCTGCTGCTGCACGTTTTTCTTCAAGGTCTCTTTGTCTACGAACTTCTCTTTGTTCTTCTTCTTTCCCTTGTGCTATTTGATATAATTTTCTTGCTTGTGCTTTTGGCAAATAGTCAATGGAACTAACATTTCCTTTAACGCTTTTAACTTTAAATTCTGCTCCAAATATTTCCTCTTTCATGTGGCAGTCAGCCACGTCTTTCCAAATGTAGTCTTGAAAGTCCATTGAAAGTCCCAAATTCTTAGGTCTGCAAAATATGATACGTTTGGTCGTCAAGGCAACGCAGTCAGGGGACAAGTTAATAGCAGGCTTTTTTTGAACAGCGATATATTCAACAACTTCTCCTGTCGTCAAAAGGTCTTTAACTTTACCGAATATTTTTTCAACGGCCTTCGGGTCTTGTTGCTCGTTTAAAAAGTTTTTTAGTTGGTCAGTCATTTTTGGTTAGTGTTTAATTGTTAATGTTTATTTTTAGCACGGTCGTTCGTTTTGGTTGCAGCTAACTCTTAAATATACAAATCTCCTCCCTCAAAATAATTTCATCACACAGATAAGTATTCCATCGTTTTTAGTAAACTTGACAATCTGTTCCGAACCTAAGCCAACCAACTGCTCATGAAAAAAATCCTTTATCTATTCCCTCTTGCACTTCTGCTTGCGTGCGCTCAACAAGACAAAAAATCCCATCCTGATTTGATCCTCCTCAACGGAAAGATATGGACTGCCGAAGGTGCCGCCACGTTTGCCGAAGCCGTTGCCATCACGGGCAACAGCATTGTTGCGGTGGGCAATTCTTCCGATATAAAAAAACTTGCTGGCGATTCCACACGTGTCGTTGATTTGAATGGAAGATTGGTGACACCCGGTTTCAACGATGCGCACATTCATTTCCTGAGCGGTGCACTCGGCTTGGCCGAAGTAGAACTTACCGAAACAAAATCCATGAAAGAAGTTCTCGCTTACATAAAAAAATACGCAGCCGATTTTCCCGACAGGAAATGGATTACCGGCCGCGGCTGGCAATACACGATGTTTCCCGGTGGGCTGCCCACAAAAAAAATGCTGGACTCCATTGTGAGCGACCGCCCCGTTTTCATACGGGCTTATGATGGCCACAGTGCGTGGGCCAATTCCAAAGCGTTGGAGTTAGCCGGCATTGATCGCTCCACAAAGTTCAATGGCTTTGGAGAGCTTGTGCGCGATAGATCGGGCGAGCCCACCGGTGCTCTAAAAGAAAAGGCCATGGATTTGGTAGGAAAATTAGTGCCAACTAAAACGCGTGAAGAAAATATTGAAGCCTTAAAGTTAGGGATGAAATTAGCCGCGCAGTTGGGCATCACCAGCATTCAAAACGCGCATGGAAATCTGGAAGAGACAAGGCTGTATGAAGAGTTGCTGAAAAGCAACGAACTCTCGCTGCGTGTGTCAGTGGCTTTTTCTGTAAATGACCAAACAACCAACGATGACATCCAGTCCTATGTGCAGGTGCGCGATCGTGTGGGCAACAATTCCATGCTTCGCACCAACGCAGTAAAGTTTATGATTGATGGAGTTGTAGAAGGCCACACCGCATTTATGCTGGAGCCTTATGTGGATGTGGTGCCCAAAGAACTTTCGGCAACAGGCCAGGTGGCAGTGCCGCTGCCTGTGTTTGGCGATTTGGTAGCTACCTTCGATAGTCTCGGTTTTCAAATTTACACACACGCCATTGGCGACCGGGGTGTGAGGGAAACGCTGAACGTATATGAAAGTGTCGCAAAAAAAAATGGGCCGCGCGATTCGCGCCATCGCATCGAACATATTGAAACAATAAACCCAACCGACATTCCGCGCTTTGCTCAATTAGGAGTTATGCCCAGCATGGAACCCATTCATGCCGAGCCGGGCACTGTGGCCGTTTGGCAAAAAGCCATTGGCGAAAAAAGATTGCCTTACTCCTTTGCGTGGGCTTCCATGCTCAAGGCCAATGCGAAGTTGGTCTTCAGCAGCGACTGGCCTGCGTGTGTTTCACTCAATCCCATTCGTGGTTTGCACACCGCAGTGAATAGGCGCACCATTGATGGCCAACCTGAAAATGGCTGGGTGCCCGAACAAAAAGTTTCCATGCCCAATGCGTTGCTCGCCTACACGCACATGGGCGCCTACGCATCGTTTGAAGAAAATGTGAAAGGAAAAATCAAGCCTGGCTTTTTGGCCGATGTGATTGTGCTGTCGCAAGATTTGTTTTCCATCAACCCGATGGACACGTACAAAACCAATGTGATGATGACAGTGTTTGATGGCAAGGTGATCTATGAAAGAAAATAAGGCTCTATGATGTTTGGCGTGGGTTAGTAATTGCCACGATCTTTAGGTCGTGGTTATTTGTAGGTAAACAGCAAGGGCTTTAGCCCCAATTGAATCTCTATTATTGCCTTCCTCATATATTCTTTCATCCATTCGGCTAAAGCCGACTTTATCCTTCTCAATTAACCCCTGCCTTTGCAGGCAGGCACGACCTAAAGGTCGTGGCAACTACCAACCCAAGGGACAGGAAAACTCAAAAAAGTTTGTCTATCAATTTGTCCACTGTCATTCCCTCCGCTTCTGCTTTAAAGTTCCTGACTATTCTATGCCTGAGCACGGGCCGGGCCACCGTTTGCACATCTTCAATATCGGGCGAGTATTTTCCATTGATGAGCGCGTTGCATTTTGCGCCCAGCACCAAATATTGAGAAGCCCGTGGCCCTGCTCCCCACTCTAAATATTCATTGGCAACCGCGGAGCCTTGTGGGCCTGGGCGTGTTGCCTGGCTCAACTTCACGGCATACTCCACCACATTGTCGGCCACGGGCACACGCCTTACCAAATGTTGGAAGTAGGTGATTTCTTCGCCTGTCAAAATTTTTGATACAGTGGGCAGCTCATCGGCAGTTGTGTTCTTCACAATTTCCACTTCTTGTTGGTAAGATGGATAGTCCAACAAAATATTGAACATGAACCGATCAAGCTGTGCTTCGGGCAATGGATAGGTTCCTTCTTGTTCAATTGGGTTTTGCGTTGCGAGCACAAAAAACGGGCGTGGCAAATTATATCGTATGCCGGCAATGGTGACAAAATATTCCTGCATGGATTCCAGCAGAGCGGCTTGCGTTTTGGGCGGAGTGCGATTTATTTCATCGGCCAGCACAATGTTGGCGAATATGGGGCCTTTCACAAAATTGAAATTCCTCTCCTTGTCCATCGTCTCTGCGCCTACTATGTCCGAGGGCATAAGGTCGGGTGTAAACTGTATCCGTTTAAATTGAAGATCCAACGAGGTGGCAATGGTGTGCACCAATAATGTTTTGGCGAGGCCCGGCACACCCACCAGCAGTGAATGACCCTGGCAGAAAATTGCGGTGAGCACCAGTTTTACAACTTCCTCTTGCCCCACTACTACTTTTGCAATTTCGCTCCTTAGTTTTTCAAAGGATTTTTTGAGTGCATCTGCGGCTTCTACATCGTCCGAAAATTTTGCCATACGTATTATTGTTTTATTTCTATTCCTACTTTGTCATGTTACTTCCAATTAATGAAAATGTCATCGCGGGCGAGGTGCTCAACCTTATCACTATTGAGAATATTCTACTCGACCCGCGATCCCGATAAAAAGATTGGCGCAAACCTTAACGGGATTCCGGCCTGCCTGTCCGGTAGGCAGGGTCTCGTTTGCTTGTGAACCAATTTAAAAAATTCTCCCCTCACCCGGAATGACACTTTAATGAAAATGTCATCGCCCTTTTGATTATCTGTTTTGAACTTGTCATAAATATAGAACTTGACAAAGTAGGGCTATTTCGGTTATTTTAATTTCCTTCTGTACTGTAAACAGGATGGTAATTATCTGCTGTTGGCAATCTTACCTGCATAGTACAAAGTAAAAGGTAGTGGTTTCTAATTGCATGAAAAAAATAACTACACCAGCGGCACTATTGCAGTATTTTGCAACTGTTGAAAGCGGGGTCTATGTTGATGAAAACATCCTGCCTTGCTTTATTAAACCACTTGTCTAATGCTTTGTCTTTCTTTTCGGCCAGCGCAGAGGATTGTATGCGTCCCCAATCGTCTTTTAAATTGGCCTCGTGGGGAGGCAGTTTCTTTTTAAAATATAAAATACGCGCGGCATCTTTTCCGTCATCGGTGCGATATACCAATGGCTTTGAAACATCGCCCACGTTCATCACATCTATATTTTGATAGACAATCGGGTCAATGTCGCGCATGGAAATTTTTGTTCCTCCATCGTCATCGGTAAAGTATCCACCCGAGCCTTTTGTTCGCTGGTCATCGGAATATTCTTTAGCGGCCTTCTCAAACTTGATGCTGTCATTTAAGATCATGGTGCGCAAGCTGTCTAAATATTTTTCTGCGTTGGCAATGTCTGTGGCAGAGGGCACGGCCGAAATCAAAATATGGCGCGAGTTATATTCGTTGCCTCTGCGGTCCAGCAATTGCAATATGTGAAAGCCAAAGGGCGATTCGAATGGCTGTGATATTTCTCCGAGTTTCAATTTGAATGCCACGGCTTCAAACTGCGGCACCATAGCGCCCCGGCCCACATACCCCATATCTCCACCGTTTTGCTGGGCACTGGGGTCTTCCGAATTTTTGAGTGCCAACTCACTAAAGTTTGCGCCACTCAAAATCTGTTCGCGAAGGCCGATAAGTTTACTTTTTGCTTCTTCCTTTTGTGCATTGCTCACTTTGGCCACGCGCACAATTTGTGCTACTTCCACATCCGATGAAAAGAAGGGCAAGCTATCGGTCGGTATCCGGTTGTAAAACCTTCTTATCTCTGACGGGGTGACGGTAATGTTTTTAGTAATGCGGGTGGTCATCTCGCGCGACAGCAATTGTTCTCTTATCTGGTCTCTCAATTCCAATTTAATTTGCTCCAGGGTTTTTCCGTAGGTGCGCTCTAATTGTTCGGGCGAGTTGCCAGAACTTTGAAGTATCATTTGCATACGTTGGTCGGTGTTTCCATCCACCTCTATGTCGGTTACGATCACCGAATCAATCTCGGCCTTTGCCACCATCAGTTTATTTAATATCAACCGGTTAAAAAGTTCGCAGCGTGCCTCTTCGGAAGCAGGATTGCCCTCGGCCAAATACGATTGATACGCCAGTTCCAACTCCGATTTTAATACGATGTAGTTATCAACTTTGGCGATGATCTTGTCAACCACAAACCCTGTTTCCTGTGCGTAAACGCCAGCAGGAAAAAAGCCGAGTGCCGACAGGACACTAATAATTAAAAACCTCGAAATCTTTTCTTTTTGCAGCATTTTCATACACATCATCTTCCAATTTTTTCGCAAGTTCAACTTTTCTTTTATTTAAAATAATGTTTTTGATGTCTTGTTTCACAAACTCCAGGGGAGATACGTTGTCGGAAATTTTGTATGCATCAATTTTCAGGAAGTACAAAAAATCAGTGTCGGCTGTTTCATAATAATTGTTGCTGCGCAGAAAATGAACTTTGTTGGGTATTTCCGACAAGGGGGAATTAACTACCAGCTTGTCAAATTCAATCCAGGAAGAATCGCCCAAATGATACGCAGCCGAAAAACCGATGCAATAAGATTTCAAGTCTGTCTGGTCTTTGCTCTTGCGCGAAAACATAAGGTCTTTTATTTGGTTTGTGCGCGGGGCTTCTTTGGGCACTTTAATGTAGGTGCCTTGAATGATGTTTTGCTTTAAAATAAAATTGTCGAGCCCTGTTTTATAGTATGCTGCTATCTCCTGATCTGAAACGCTGTCGTTTAAGTTTTGCCGGATATAATAATTTTGATATTCGTAGCCTATGAGGCTGTAACGATAGTCCAATACTTTTCGCTCTACTTCCAATTCGTTGATGTCAATATTTTTCATGGCCTCGTTGATCACTAACTGCTTGCGCACCCAACTGTTTACATAGGCTGTGATGCGAGCCACACTGTCTTCGGCAT
Organism: Cyclobacteriaceae bacterium; assembly: GCA_043751075.1. Lineage (GTDB taxonomy): Bacteria > Bacteroidota > Bacteroidia > Cytophagales > Cyclobacteriaceae > ELB16-189. Next base: position 8,320 of record JAYVAI010000608.1, read on the forward strand.
TGGCCGGGGTTATCCCGATCAGTTCATCCCGATATAAATACGAAGTGCCAACGCGCGCCACGGGCTTGCGCACGGGTTCACTTTCCACAGGCTCTTTCTTCATCCTGATAAAATCGCACGATCCTATCAGGATAAAAAAAATCAGCCATACAACGTGTGAACTCCTTTTTTCCATCAAGTTTTTTTAATACATCTCTAAAAACTTTTTTTTGATCACCTCAACCCCACCCCGTGACTGACTAAAAAGTCGCTTCTGTCATCGCGGCCTTGAGCCGCGATCTCGTCTTTATGTGCGACTAACGGGATACCGGGTCAAAGCCCGGTATGACACTTCGAAGCTATTGCGACTTTTTAGTCAGTCAGTTTTTAGAGATGTCATTTAGTCAATTGCTCTAACACCAATTTTCTCCCTTTCGTATTTATTTTCACAGGGAATTTTTTTTTCAATGCCGTCAGCCACTCTTTTTCCAGATGATCCTGATAATGGGAGATAACGCTTGCCCGGGCTTCTTCAAAACTTTTTATTCCGGGGGCGGCCAACCGTTTCACTTCCACTAAGTAAAACTGCCCGTTCTGCTCTGCCTGATGCAGCCCTTTGACCCAGGTAACGCGGTCAATCACCTTGCTGTCGTTTCGCTCATAGAGCCGAAACGGTTGTATCGTTTTAAATTTTTTAAGGTCACTGTTGCTCAGCGTGTCTCCTTTGCTCAGCGTGTCTCCTTTGCTCACCTTGTCTATTATTCCTTCAATGACCGCTTTATCGGTAGCGGTAAAAATGCGTGCCTCCACCCGGTCGCCAGCCTGATACTTGGTTTTGTTCTTTTCGTAAAATGATTTTTGACCTGTGGAGTCTTCGGAGGCTTTGTTCCAAACCTCATGCTCCATAATGTCGAAAAGCAAAATGCCCTCGCGGTATTCGGTGAGCAGGTTCTTGAAATCCGGATGGTCTTGTTGAAGTTTTTCTTCCTCTGCTTCCCCTATTTTGTCTTCCACAAAACTTTCATAGAGTTGCTTCATGTAGGCAGCCGGGGCAATGGCAACCGGGGCTTGATTTGTTTTGATGTATTGAATAAAGAATGATGAAAGGGTGGGCTTATCTTGAATTGAAAATAGCTTTTGTGTTTTCCATTCCACTTTTTCTGTGGGATGCCATTTTCCCTTTATTAATGTGGAGTCTGCCAGCTCAAAAATTTTATCCTTAGCCGACTGATCTTCCAGAAACCCAAATTCTTTTTTTCGCTTTTCGCTCAATGCTTGCTTCGATATTTGCAAGCGCTCATCGCGGCCAAGTTTGCGCTTGAGGGCTGGTTCCATTTCGGCAAACGGCAGCAGCGGGATTTTTTTTTCCAACTTCACAATGTGCCATCCTATATTGGATTGGAAGGGGTCCGAAATTTCACCGGGATTCTTCAAGGCAAAAGCCATGGTTTCAAATTCGGGCACCGAGGGCAGCGCTCCAATTCCGAATGGCCTTAGCTTGCCCCCGCCATTTTTGGTGGCCGCATCGTCCGAATATTCCTTGCACACCTCGTCCCAGTTTCTTCCTTTTTTTAGTTGGTCATATACGTCAAAGATTTTTCCTTTCACCTTGCTGTCGTCAGCCGTGCCCGTGCGCAGCAGTATGTGCGAAACTTCCACTTCGCCACGCGCTGGCTGCCGGCCAAACACTTTTAGTATGTGATAGCCAAACTGCGTTCTCACAATGGAGGAAATTTCGTTGGGCTTGGTGCGGTAGGCAGCCTCTTCAAACAGATACACCATTTGCATGGAAGTAAAATATCCGAGGCTGCCAAAGTTATATTTGGCCGAGGGGTCCTCCGAAATTTCGCCTGCTACCTTTTCAAAACTTTCCCTTTGTAGTACGCGGTTGCGGGCGTGCGAAATCTTATCGTATGCGGCAAGGGTATCCGATGGAGAGGCACCGGGCTTTAGCATGATCAATATGTGCGATGCTTTCACTTCTTCGGTGAGGCGCTGATAGGTGTCTTTGGTAAGTTTGTCGAGCACATCAGGTTCTGCGCGATAGGGCCTTTTCAATTCTTCGCGATAGGTTTTAAATTCTTTGTTGAACTTTTGCGTGGTATCCAATCCGCGGGCACGCGCCTCAGAAATTTTTAATTTAAAATTGATCAAAAGGTCAAGGTATTCATTTACATTTTGCTCGCTGGTGCCGGCCGCTTTGTTAATGGAATTCTTGCTGTACAGGTGCACAAATTCATCGGTGTAAACTACGTTATTGCCTGCCGTGAAAAGCGTTACGTTCTTCTTTGCGGGCTTCACTTGCGCCTGCGAGGCAATGGAAAAAAAAGCAATCAAAACAGAAATGGCAATCCTCATAAGCCGGGCAAAAATTTTAATTAGGGAAGGCAAAAATAGGGTTTTTAATGGGGAGAATGAAGAGGGCAAAGCAGCGTTGTTTTGCATCATAACATTTGTCTTCAACAAACTGACGAAACTTGTTTTCAAATCGATCTATTGTTGAACGGCACCGCAAAGTTGGTTATCAACGTGCATGACGAATATGGAAGAGCAAAAAAAGCGTGGGGTAGGGTACTGTGCGTGCGTTAGCGGGCAAGGGATTGAAGTGGAAAGCCCAACGCGCTTCGCGTTGGCTTGAAACGAAAAGCCCGGTGCCCTGCGCCTCGCGGGCATGCCCCAAAAAAATTGTGTCACTCCCCGTTCTCCAATGGTGTGGGCACCCAGTTTGTCTCCATCAATGTGTTGGCACCTTCGGGAAGACTGCCGGCAAGCTTGTACATTTTTTCATAATATTCATGGGCCATCCGGTTTGAGTCAAAGGCCGGCACCACATCGGTCATGCTCTGTTTCATTATACGAAGCCAATCTTTTTGGTTGGAATAATACATGGGAACGATTTTGTTTTCCAACATAGAAAGCAGGTTGTCGTTTTCAACGGTTGACTGCTCTTCCACATCTTTTGAACTGGCCGGTGCGATAATGAAACAGTTTTTATCATCCTTGGCAAATTCGGGTATCCAACCATCGGGAATGGAAAGATTGATGCTGCCATTCATGGCGGCTGTCATGCCCGATGTGCCCGATGCTTCATGGAACATGCGTGGCGTGTTCAACCACAAATCAGATCCCCGCTTCAGGGTGGCACTCAATCCCATTTCATATCCGGTAAGCACAGCACAATTTTTCAGGTACTTGGTTTTCCAATAGATTTCGTTGAAAATATCAATGGCCGTTTTGTCTTCAGGATAAGGCTTGCCTGCCCATATTACTTGCACGGGGGAAGAAGTGCTCTCTATCAACTTCATAAACCGGTCAAAATCTTTGAGCAGGAGATTGGCGCGCTTGTAACTTGCGAAGCGCCTGGCCCACACAATGGTGAGCACGTTTTCATCGAACAATTTTCCGGTCTGGTTGGCCACTACTTTAAACAATTCTTTTTTCATTTCCTTCTTTCGGTGCACCAGGGCCTCGTCATTGCCCGCCTTGAAGGCAAGTTGCAGCGCATCATCGTTCCAGTATTTCTGGTTCTGTGCGTTGGTGATGGAGGTTATTTCGCAAATGCCATCAAACCCGTTCCACATTTTTCGCGACACTTCGCCATGCAACACCGACACCCCGTTGGCAACGCGTGCCATGCGCAGGGCGGCCAATGTATAGCTTAAGCTATTGGTATCGGGCGCGGCCAGCTCCATCACCATATTTTTAGGCACGTTCTGAAAGAAACTCATCCTATCCATATAGGAAATCACGTGTTCCTCGTTGCCGGCCTTTTCGGGTGTGTGCGTGGTAAATACTACTCTCTTCTTCACTTCATTCAAATCATTATTGTATTTGTTCAATAAATAAAAGCATAGGGGCAGGGCGTGGCCTTCGTTCATGTGATATACTTCTGTGGGGCGCTCAATGATGTCGAGCAACTTGGCACCACCGGCACCCAGCAATATGGACTGCGCTATGCGGGCCGACTCGTGCGGGTCGTATAAGCGGTGGCTAATGGTTTGTGCCAGGTGGTCGTTTTCAGGAGTATCGGTGCTGAGAAAAAACATGGGCACGGTATTGAACACTTCGGGCTTTAGCAACCAGGCTTTCACTTTTACTTCATGACTGTGTATGGTGAGGGGAAAAATTATTCCTGTATCGTGAAGGAAGAAGTAATTCTTTTCGGTGAAGAAAACCTTCAACGTGCCATCGCGGTTGCGCTCCTGATCGTAGTAGCCATACTTCCAAAGTATGCCTATGCCAATCAGGTTTTGTTTTAATTCGAAGGCGCTGCGCATGTGCGAGCCGGATAGAAAACCCAGGCCACCGCTGTATATTTTCAGTGGCTGGTCTATGGCAAACTCCATGGAGAAATACGCTGCCGGTTTTGAATACTTTTTGTCGAACTGGTAGGGGAAGAGATTGGTAAGCTTGGTCATGATGGTAGTGATGGTCTGGTTTGGTTTAATGCGGGTGCGAATTTAACAATACTGGGGCAATGAAGGTTATAAAGTTTTGAAAGGTGATCGTAAAGGTCTGTTGCAAACGGTTGAAACTACTTATCTGCAGTTATTTGGAATTTAACGTTCGGCAAAGTTGTAATTTGAGGCTTGCCATTGGGTAAAATGGATTAACAAATAAATGTATAGAAGGTTTAAATTGAAAAATATGAAAAAACCAGTCGTTGTCTTTTCGTTCCTGATCATCATTGCCATGTCGTTGGCGTTTCAAAAAAAACCAAAGGTTGATCTTGCATCCAGCACAGCGCGCGGCAAAGAACTATATCAAAGAAATTGTATGAGTTGCCACATGGAACAAGGCGAAGGCATTGAAGGGATTTTTCCCCCCTTGGCCAAGTCCGATTATCTGTTGGCCGATAAGAAGCGAGCCATCCAGCAAACATTGTATGGAGTGAGTGGCGAAATGACCGTGAATGGAAAACTATATAATGGTGAAATGGCTGCCTTCGATCTTACCGATGAAGAAATGAGCGACCTGATGAATTATATTTTTAATTCGTTTGGTAATAAAAGCAAAGCCATAAGCGTGGAGGAGATAAAGGCGGTGAGGAGGAGGTAAGAAAAACTGCGGTTCTCGTTCGCCCGGTTCGTGAGGACACGAACCGAGGCGGTGAAAATAAAGGCGGTAGGAAAAAAATATCTCCTGAGAAGTTATTTTAAAAGTTTTCCGTGGGAACAAGGACATCCTAAGTACACCCCATAAAAAGAGAAACACCTACTAAATTTTATTTACCTTTAAAAGAAAATATTTATGGAAGCGGTAAGTGGAACGTACGAGAATGGAACTATCCGTTTAGACAAGCGGATATTGTCGCAGAAGAAAATGAAAGTGATTGTTACATTTCTTGAGGATTTGGTTTCAAGAATCCAATTTATGGGTTGATGGCGTTGACGAAAGCAGGTTTATAGCGAGAGGTGCTGAACAGAGGGTTTACTTGGAAAAGATGTTAGGTATGTTCTTAAGGGCACCTCTATTAACTCGCGAATGAATACCAATGGAACGCTGATGACGCTGATTTTTATGATTTCCGAGGATTTGATCTGCGAATATCTGCTTGATCCCTGCCTGCCTGCCGGTGTGTTATCTGCGTTCCATGATTGATTTTTAGAGTGCCCATAAATGAAGTGATCATACTTTCTTAATCATCTGCATTAAACATTGCTCAAACCAAAACATGGAAATTGATGTCGAAGTAGGAAAAATATTTTTTATGGCCATCATAGTCATGCTTTTTGCGGGCTGTCTGGTAAGGGTAAAATCTTCCTACGATCATTCGATGGACTTTGCAAGTACAAAACTTTTTGTTGGATGACGGGCTGCGAATTTAAATTTACGGGACCGGCCTATCTCAACGACAGTTAAAAAGGAAAATCATGTTATCTATAAACAAGGACGACTAGCAAAGTCTGGAATGATTGAGATGACAATGAGAAATGGAAAGATTTAATGAAATAAAAATTTCTCACATTAATGTTTGCTCAATTGTGGGTTTTGTAGTGTCAGAAAGTTTTACGCTCTGTTCTTATTTTAGTGGTTGGGAACAAGGCGCATGTTAAATCTCACCACTGCGCAAACAAAGGCCGGTGTTATAAATGACGTAACTACTGCCACGCCAATGCTTACTTTATTATCTCTCCGCCTTACCTTCACGGCATGAAATCAATACTGTTTGCTTGCCTCTCTATTTTAATTTCATCTGCTCAAGTACTTTCCCAAGAATTGAACTTTACCGTGCAGTGGGGCAAAGAGTTTAACGCTTCCCGAAAATCTTCCTTGGAAGACATTGTTGGGTTCGATGCCTCCGGGATTTATGCCATCAAGAGCCGCTTCCGAAGCCCGATGGCAGGAGGCACAACCTACACATTGGAACACTATAACCATGATTTCATTCCCACCCGTTCTTTCGACCTGAAGATCAAAGAAGGAAACAGCCTTTGCGAATTGCAACACGTGCTTCACCTGAACAACAAGCTCTATGTTTTCTATTCTTGTCAGAATCTTGGGCAGAAGAAAAATAACCTGTTTGTGCGAGAGATTGATAAGCCTTCGCTCCGGCCCAAAGTAGAAGCGCTAAAGTTGGGAGAGATTGACTATGTAGGGAAATCACGATCCAACCATGGCGATTTTAATTTTCGCATCTCGCGCGATAGTTCGAAGGTGCTTGTGTTTTATAATTTGCCACACACCAAAAATGAACCCGAAGGCTTTGGGTTTCATGTGTTGAACGATAAAATGGAATCCATCTGGCAACGGAACGTTACCCTTCCTTATAATGAAGGTTTGTTCGATGTGGAATCTTTTCGCGTGGACAACTCGGGCAACGTTTATTTACTGGGCATTATTTATAAGGAGAAGCGCAAAAGTAAACGCAAGGGCCAGCCCAATTACAGTTACGAAATTTTGGCTTGCCGCGATGGGGGCAACACATTGGTGCAATATCCCGTGGTGCTCGAAGACCGGTTTCTTAGCGATATGCAAATCGAAATATTGGACAACCGTAGTTTGATCTGTGCCGGGTTCTATTCTGAAAAAGGAACCTACAGTATAAAAGGAACATACTTTCTCACCATCGATGCTGCCACCAAGGCCATTAAGAGCAAAAGCTTCAAGGAGTTTGGAATTGATTTCATCACGCAGGGCATGTCGGAGCGCGAGGCCAACCGTACATTGCGCAGAGCGGAAAGAGGTGAAGAAGCCGAACTTTACGAATATGACTTGGACAAATTGCTCGTGGGCAAAGATGGAAGCGCCATCCTGATCGGGGAACAGTATTTTGTGGAGGCGGTATCATCCACCATGTACATCAATGGCCGGACGACAACAACAACCAATTATCATTTCTATTACAACGACATCATTGCCGTAAAAATAAATCCTGAAGGGCAAATTGAATGGGCTGAAAAAATCGCGAAGGCCCAACACAGCATAAACGACAACGGCTTCTATTCGTCATACACGCTTGCCATAGTGAAAGGAAAGATTTGTTTTATCTTCAACGACAATGCGGACAACCTGGGCTACAAGGGCATTGGCCGGCCCGTCAATTTCAACGGGCGCCAGTCGGTGGTCATGATTGCCAGTCTTAACCAGCAAGGCGAACTGGCGCGTCAACCACTTTATAAAAACGATCTGGACGTTATCACCCGGCCAAAAGTTTCCAAGCAGATCAGAAATAATCAGGTCATCCTCTTCGGCCAACGCAAAAAGAGCCAGCAATTTGCAAGAGTTGTTTTTGAGTGACCCGTTCGGGGATTTGGTTTTTCAGTTGGCAAGTATATCAATGTTACTGCATACAAATGGGGGTGATTTGAATTGCACGTGCGCGGTGTGTGCAAATTTACTACAGTTTTGCAATCCATATGTTGGGCTAAAGCCCACTTCCTAAATGTGTTCAATTACCACGGGCCTGCCTGTCCGGTAGGCAGGCCCGTGGCAACTGATAATAAAATTTCAAGGGACTTTAGTCCCAAATACATAACTGTT